>DATCQG010000220.1:0-8183 GCA_036569625.1 Dermatophilaceae bacterium
CTACACCAACGTGAACCCGTCGCTGCACGCGTCGAACGCGTTCGAGGTGCCGGACACCGCAGGCGTCAAGATGCACGATCTGCTCACCGTCTCATTGAACGGCGCCGGCACGATCGACCACGTGATCAACGGCATCGGGGCGCCGGTTACGCCGACGCATCAGGGTCCGAGCTACGTCCTCAGCTACCCGTAACTCTCGTGAGATCCGCCGTGGCTTCGAACTGCACTCTGTGGAGCGTCACCGATGGCCGCACCCGGTTCCTCATGCGGGGCGGCTCAGGCTGGGACCTCTCCCGCCCAACTGTGGCTCCAGATCGCGCTACTTGGCCGCCCGTTTGAAGTTCCTCCGTCCCCAGCGCGGTTGGAGTCCACGGCCGGCGTCTGCGGTTGACCGGCCGGGAACCGGCAGGCGCTGAGCAGCAGGGAACCACCAGCTCGGGCCGGGTCAGCGGGACCTCGAAGGCCACGCCGGCACCGAAGGAGGCGCCAACCAGGCCCCGCTGCGAGGAATCCGGCAGACCCGAGGCAGCGGCCGACGCAGTGATGGCAATGGGCAGACCGTTCCGGTCACTCAACCAAGCCGTCGATTCGCGAATCGCCCAGCGGGACTCCCCACACGGCGAGCTCTTGCAGCGCCGTACTGCCTTTCGCCTTCGTGGGCACTCGCGCGGGCGTCCTTGAGAAGCGTGGTGAGGGCGCAGCCTGGAACACTCCGTCGACCTCGATGTACGTCGAGCGAGCTGCGAGGTGTGGGTGCCGGACCGCCTCGGCGAAGGTGAGTACGGGGGTGACGCATGCGTCCGATCCAGCGAAGTGGGAGGCCCATTCGTCACGCGTTCGGCTGGCGAAGGCGCGACGAAACACCTCTCGCATCTTCGGCCAGCTGGATCGCTGTCCCTGTTCTCCCAGGTCCGGGGGATCGACACCCAATCCGTCCAGCAGGGCTGAGAAGAAGATCGGTTCCAGGGCGCCAACTGCCACATGGCGGCCATCGCGACACTCATAGGTGTCGTAGAAAGGTGCACCGCCGTCAAGCAAGTTACTTTGCCGCTGGTCAGTCCAGGCGCCCATGCCGCGCAGGGCCATAGTCATCTGGCTCAGCGTGGCCGTGCCGTCGACCATAGCCGCGTCGACCACTTGTCCTTTGCCTGATCGAGTCCTTTCCCACAGCGCGGAGAGAACGCCGACCAGCAGAAGCATCGATCCGCCGCCGAAATCGCCGACGAGGTTCAACGGGGGCGGGGGCGGCTGGTCCGCCCGCCCCATGGCATTCAGCGCCCCGGTGAGTCCGATGTAGTTGATGTCATGGCCCACGTCTTGAGACATCGGGCCGTCCTGGCCCCAGCCTGTGATGCGCCCATAGACCAGCCGGGGGTTCAGCTCCAGACAGGGTTCCGGACCGACGCCCATACGTTCCGCCACACCCGGCCGGTATCCCTCGATCAGGACGTCGGCCTGCGCCGCCAAGGCAAGGACCGTGGTCTTGCCAGCCGGGCCCTTCAGGTCGACGGCGATCGAGCGCCGTCCTCGAAGAACAGCATCGCTCTTGCCGGGGTCTCCCAACTGCAGACTCCGACCAGCCGGTCGCTCAATCCGCAGGACGTCGGCACCCAGGTCCGCGAGCACCATCGCGGCGTGAGGTGCCGGGCCAAGCCCTGCCAACTCCACGACTCGCAGTCCCTCCAATGGGCCCCCGACGTGTGGGGCAGGCGTGGTCGCAGCTTCGCTCATCGTTGACCCTTCAGAACTTTCGCGGCTGGTTGTCGTTGGTGAGGCTGGTCATTACCAAGTCGGATAGCTGTCTATAGGCGGCGGCGTCGTCGAGCCCGGTGGCTGACTGGATCGCCCCGCTTTGGATGGCGGTCATCACCTGGGCTACGGCGGCGCCGACGAAAGATGCGTTCACCGGGCGGAGCACTCCAGCATCGACGCCCTCGGTCACCAGCGACTGGACCCGCTGCACCGCATATTGAGTGTTCTCCTGGTACACGTCCCTTGCCGGTGCGAACGCGGCCACGTCGGCGTAGAACCTGGCGGACGCTGGTTGCAGCTCGGATGCCACTGCGTCCAAGTAGACAGCCAGCCGTACGGCCGCGCCCCCCGAGGCAGTGAGCCGGGTCTCGATATTTCTTGCGGCAGTCCTGAAATACGAGCGGACTGTAGAGACGACGATCTGCTCTTTGCTCGGGGCCGCAAGATACAGAGTCGTCTTAGAGCACCTCAGCCGCTCCGCCAGATCGGAGAGGCTGAAATCCGCAAACCCCTCGGCGAGAAACAGCCCACGAAGCTGAGCGAGGAGCTCGTTGCGTCGCTGCGTGCCTCGGGCGATGTGGGCCTTGGGAAGGGTCATGGCGACATTGTCCGAGGGCATAATCACACGATACCAGATTGAGTACTGTGGTACCGTGCCTATTACGGTACCATCTCGCGTACCGTAATACTCTTCCTGGTACCGATCGGATGATTCATGCCTGCATCGCGTGTCCTGCCTACTCGGGAAGCAGCCGATCTACTCTGCCTCGTCCGGGAGTTTGCCGACAAAGAGCTCGCCCCACGCGCCACAGAGGCTGAAGCAGACGAGACCTTTCCACGCGAGCTGTTCAAGAAACTGGGCGGACTCGGAGTGCTCGGGCTGCCCTACCCGCAGATATATGGCGGCAGCGGCCAACCGTACGAGGTCTACCTACAGGTGCTCGAGGAAGTCGCGAGCGTATGGGCGAGTGTTTCCGTGGGCATTAGCGTGCACGCGCTCTCGTGCTTCGGCCTGGCGACCTTCGGCACCGAGGAGCAGCGACAGAAATGGCTCCCGGACATGCTCGAAGGGGACCTGCTCGGCGCATACTGCCTCAGCGAGGCCCACGCCGGCTCCGACCCGGCGGCGATGAGGACCAGCGCCGTTCGTGATGGTGCCAACTACGTGCTCAACGGGGCCAAGGCGTGGACCACCCATGGCGGACACGCGGACTTCTACACGGTGATGGCCCGTACCTCTGAAGACCGCAACGGCATCTCCTGCTTCCTGGTCCCCGCCGACACGCAGGGCCTCAGTGCCGACCCGCCTGAACGGAAGATGGGCCTGACCGGGTCGGCGACGGCCACCATGCGTTTCGACAACGTCCACGTTCCCGTCGACCGGAGGCTAGGCGAGGAGGGGGACGGGCTGAAGATCGCACTGGCAGGTCTCGATGCAGGTCGCCTCGGCATCGCGTCTGTCGCCACCGGCCTTGCCCAGGGCGCCCTGGACCATGCCGTCGCATACGCCAAGGAGCGGGAGAGCTTCGGCAAGACCCTCATTGAGCACCAGGGGCTTGCCTTCCTCCTGGCCGACATGGAGGCTGCCGTTCAGAGCGGCCGGGCCATGACCTTGCACGCGGCGCGATTGAAGGATCAAGGTCTGCCGTTCAGCCGGGAGGCCTCCATTGCCAAGATGGTCGCGACCGACAATGCCATGAAGGTCACCACCGACGCGGTCCAGGTCCTCGGCGGATACGGCTACACCCGCGACTTTCCCGTGGAACGGTACATGCGCGAGGCAAAGGTCATGCAGATCTTCGAGGGGACCAACCAGATTCAGCGAATGGTGATCAGCCGCTCTTTGGGCAGGGACACCCGCAGCTCGATAACCAGCACGAGCGATGAGAAGAACTGATGCAACTTGCCAACACCGCCGCCATTGTCACTGGAGGAGCCTCCGGGCTCGGCGCCGCGACAGCCAAAGCGCTGGCTGACCAAGGCGCTCACGTCTTTGCCCTCGACCTGAGGTCGGGCATCGATAACGCCCCAGCAGTGGCAGGGGTCGAGTACATCGAGACAGACGTGACCAAGTCCGAACAGGTGAGGTCCGCCGTGGCCCGGGCGCGTGCGGGAGCCCCGCTGCGCACGGTGGTCAACTGCGCCGGCATCGGCCCCTCCATGCGCATCCTCGGCAAGAAGACACATGACCTGGAGCTCTATGCCACGGTCATCCAGATCAACCTGATCGGCTCCTTCAACGTGCTCACGCTCGCCGCCGAGGCCATGGCGGAGACCGAAGGCGACGAGCAGGGACAACGAGGAGTCATCATCAACACTGCCTCCATCGCCGCCTATGACGGACAGGTGGGCCAAGCCGCGTACTCCTCCTCTAAGGCAGGAATCGTCGGCCTCACCCTCCCCGCGGCCCGAGACCTTGCGCAGTACGGCATTCGCGTCAACACGATTGCGCCCGGCATCGTCGAGACCCCAATGCTTGCCACTGTGTCCGACGAGTTCCGGGCATCCCTGGCGGCCAGCGTCCCCTTCCCGCGGCGCCTGGCGCGCCCCGAGGAGTACGCCCAGCTCGCGCTGGCCATCATCGACCACGACTACCTCAACGGCGAGGTCATCCGGATGGACGGGGCCCTGCGAATGGCCCCCCGCTGACTATTGCAGCCACACCTCACCAACGGCACCAAAGCCATCTCGGCTCTACCCTGAATCACCTCCATTGCCGGCCCGAAGGACAGCCATGAACCTCGTCTCGAACACCGCACTGACCCCGTTGTCGTTCCTGGAGAGGTCGGCCCGGGTGTTCCCGGAGAAGATCGCCGTGGTCTACGGGAAGCGACGGATGACCTACCAAGAGCTCGCGGAAGCGGTCACCCGGGTGGCACACGCGTTGCGCGCCAGCGGCATCCAGCCCGGCGACCGCGTTGCCTACCTGATGCCGAACTTGCCCGAGATGCTCGTCGCGCAGTTCGCCGTCCCGCTCGCGGGCGCCGTACTGGTATCGGTGAACACCCGACTGTCAGATGAGGAGATCGCCTACATCCTGAACCACTCCGGCGCCAAGGTGCTGGTGACCGACTCCGCCTTCCTCCCAGCGGTTGCTTCCGCCGTCCAGAACGTGCCCACGATCACCGAGGTCATCACCTTCGAGGACTCCGAAGCTGGCGAGACTGCGGACCCGCAGGCCGTCACATTGGTCGGCGCGCGGCTTGTGCGCTACTCCGAGTTCACCGCACGCCAGTCCAGCGACCCCCTCGAATGGGCGGTCGAAGACGAGCTGACCCCGATCTCGATCAACTACACCTCGGGCACGACGGGCAAGCCCAAGGGCGTGGTCTATACCCACCGTGGCGCCTACCTGAACTGTTTCGGGGAGATTGTTCATTCCAGCTTCGACCAGGACAGCGTCTATCTGTGGACGTTGCCCATGTTCCACGCCAACGGCTGGTGCACACCGTGGGCGGTGACCGGGATCGGTGGCACGCACGTGTGTCTGCGTGAAGTCCGCGGAGAAGTGATCTGGGACCTGATCCGCAAACACCGGGTCACCCACCTCAACGGCGCGCCGACCGTGGTCACCACAATCATGAACGCGCCCGAGGCCGGCAGACTCGACTACTCGTTGCTGATCACCACCGCCGGAGCTCCGCCGAGCCCGACGACGATCCTGCAGATGGAGCAGATGGGTTTCCGGATCGTGCATGTCTATGGACTCACTGAGACCTACGGCCCGTATTCGGTGTGCCAGTCTCAGCCGGGCTGGGCTTCCCTGGAACCACAGGAAAGGGCCACGCTCCAGGCACGTCAAGGAGTCAGCATGGTTCAGGCGGAGCGCCTGCGTGTGGTCGACGAGACGATGAAGGACGTTCCGAACGACGGCCTGACCATGGGCGAGATCTTGCTGCGCGGCAACAGCGTGATGGCCGGTTACTACCGTGACCCCCGAAGGTACCGAGGAGGCATTCCACGGTGGCTGGTTCCACAGCGGCGACCTAGGTGTCATGCACCCGGACGGATATGTCGAACTGCGCGACCGCGCCAAGGACGTGGTGATCTCAGGTGGGGAGAACATCTCCACGATCGAGGTCGAACAGGCTTTGATGAGCCACCCGGCGGTCCTGGAGGTGGCAGTGATCGGGGTACCCGACGAGAAGTGGGGCGAGCGGCCGAAGGCCTTCGTGGTCCTCAAGGAGGGCGCCCATGTCGCCGAGGACGAGCTGATCGACCACGTCAAGATCAAGATCGCCCGCTACAAGGCACCACGCGACGTCGACTTCCTGCTCGAGTTGCCAAAGACCTCGACCGGCAAGATCCAGAAGTTCGCCCTGCGGGACGCCGAGTGGGCCGGCAAGACCCTCCGCGTCCAGGGCTGAGCCTGAAACCACCGCCGAAGCATCCGGGGTGGGTGAGGATGATTCTGAGCCGTTGGAAGCGAGCATGCTCAGAAGGCCCGGTTCTTCCTTCCACTGGGTTCTGAGGTGGCGCCCAGTGGGGCTGGGCGATCAGGCTCTTGCTGAGTTTGGTCGTCCACGCGACCGGTGAACAACCGGCCCAATGCCGCCGTGACGCAGCAGGTCCATGACATCGATGCTTACACGCTCATTATTGACGTCCGCGGCTGAAGCGCGCTGTTTCGCATTAGCGGATCGGTCACCGGTCACCGATCGGCTGCTGAGCTGGCGATGCGAGAGTTGCTGGCATGAGTGGATTTGTGCCTGGTCTCGAGTTGTGCCGCAACTTCTATGAGGAGGTGGTGGCCCCGGCAGTGGGGGCTCCACACGGGGCCGCACTCCTGGGGCCGGGCTCCGATGTCCTGGGATACGACACTGAGCGTTCTACCGATCACGACTGGGGCCCGCGATGTCAGGTGTTTGTCCCAGCTGCGGACCTTGACGAGGTGCGCTCTCGCGTTCTCACGACACTCCCCGAGGCTTACCAGGGGTGGCCTCTCGCCATCGGCCGGGACGGGGAACGCCTTGAACCACACGTGGTCATCACGACACTGCCGACGTGGCTTGAAGGGGAACTCGGGTGGAACCTGGACAAGCGCGAGTTGACAGTGGTGGATTGGCTTCTCATCCCTCAGACACGACTTCTTGGCATCACCCAAGGGGCTGTCTTCGCAGATCCCGATAGCGATCTCGCGCACCTTCGACGACGACTGGCCTGGTTCCCCGACTCGGTGTGGTGGTGGCTGTTGGCCTGCCAGTGGCAGCGTCTGTCTCAGGAGGAGCCTCTCGTCCAGCGAACAGCCGAGGTTGGCGACCAGCTCGGTTCCGCGGTCCTTGCCGGCCGACTCGTTCGTGACTGCATGCGCCTCGCCCTGCTGATCGGACGCCGATACGCGCCATACAGCAAATGGCGCGGTACGGCCTTCGCTGGCCTTCCCGATCCGGACGGTCTCGGGTCCAGCCTGGCGGAGGCGATGGCTGCCGACACGCTGATGGTGCGAGAAGAGGCTCTGGGGCGGGCCTATCAGCTCCTCGGTGAGCGCTTCAATGCCCTGTCCCCAGATACCCGCCTGGATACCTCACTGCGGCCTTTCCACGACCGCCCGGCACGGGTATTGGGCGCGGACCGCTTCGCCGCCGCATCGCTCGAGCGCGTGGACGACCCTGTCCTGACCCGGTTGCCGCTCGTCGGGGCAGTTGACCAGCTGCTCGACTGCACGGACGTCCTCGCAAACCCGGCGCTGACCTCCCCCATGCGCTGCTACTACGACGCCTTGGCCGCGGAAGGCCCACGGTAGACGAGGAACGGCGGCCAGTTGCGTGGCACGAACGCACAGGCATCAGCGTGGGTTGCCTCGGATCGTTGTCCCGGTCACCGATCGGCCAGTGGGAGGCCGCGGAGGAAACACCGCGGGTCGAATTCGCACAATAGCTGGCTGCTTACGTGGTTTTCAGGGTCAGTGGCGGAAGCCGGATGGACCGGTGGCAGTGCCCAGGCGGCTGTCGTTATTGAGATGGTCGACGACGGCGTTGAGGTCGGCCAGCAACAGGTCGGCGAGGTCGTGGCTGAAGCCGTTGCGGCACACGATCCGCAGCACGGAAAGGTCTTGGCGGTCCGCGGGGAACGTGTAGGCAGGGACCTGCCAACCGCGTTCGCGAAGGGCTCGTGACAAGGCGAAGACATCCCAGCCGAAGACGCGTTCGGTGGTCGTAAACGCGAAGACGGGCAGTTCATCGCCGCGGGAGAGAAGTCGAAATTCTGGCATGGCCCCAATGTGCCCGGAAAGAAACATGGCGACATCTCTCGCGGCTTGTTGCACGGCGCGGAAGCCGTTACGCCCGAGGCGAAAGAAGATGTAGTACTGCGCGACGACCTGCGCGCCGGGGCGGGAGAAGTTCAATGCGAAGGTGGGCATGTTGCCGCCGAGGTAGTTCACGTTGAATATCAGCTCCTCGGGCAGCGCATCGGCGTCGCGCCACAGAACC
>DATCQG010000221.1:0-2034 GCA_036569625.1 Dermatophilaceae bacterium
GGCGGCACCTCCTCGCTGGCCGTCAGCGCGTACGGCTTGCCGGTGTTCTCTGCCTCCAGGTGCACGAACTCGTCCGCGCGAGCCTCGACCGCGTCCGCGAGCTTCAGCAACGCCTGCTGACGTTCGCTGGGCGTGGTGTCGCCCCACACCTCAAAAGCCGCGGCAGCCGCGGAATACGCGCGGTCCACCTCGGCGGCCGAGGACACCGGCGCCGTGGCAACCACCTGCGCGGTCACCGGGCTGATGATGTCGGAGGTCGCGTCGCTCTCAGGCTCGACGTACCCGCCGTTGACGAAGTTGCGAAGGATGCGGGGGCTTGCGCTCACGAGAGACTCCTGGTCGGTACGGGTTCCGGTGATCGAACTCTAACCACATGAAGGGCCGTTTCAACAGGGTTCACCCAAAAAAAGTACTGAATTCGTGGTCTATCTGACCGATTGCCGACGCTTTCCGTCGTGGGGGGGCTTGCCAAAGTGGGGTCGGACCAGACACGATCACCTCGTGAGTCCACGAAATGCGGTGACCGGCAACGCCCGCGTCGGCGAGCGCAAAGCGCGCGGTGTCGGCCTCGATGACCTCTCGAAGGCGATCATCGAGCACCTGCAGACCGACGGCCGTAGGTCCTACGCGGCCATCGCCAAGAGCGTTGGGCTCTCCGAGGCTGCTGTCCGGGCGCGCGTGCAACGCCTGCTCGACAGCGAGGTGATGCAGATCGTTGCGGTCACCGATCCCCTGCAGATCGGGTTCACCCGCCAGGCCATGGTCGGGATCCGCGCGGAAGGCGACCTGCGCCTGGTCGCCGACCGCCTCACCGAGATGTCCGAGGTGTCGTACGTTGTCACCACGGCAGGCAGCTTTGACCTCATCATCGAAGTCGTCTGCGAGGACGATGACGAGCTGCTCGACCTCTTGTCGAGGCGGATCCGCACCCTGCCGGGCGTGGCCTCCACCGAGACGTTCGTCTATCTGAAACTCAACAAGCAGCACTACAACTGGGGTACACGATGAGCACCGCTGAGATAACCAACAACGCCACGCGACCGGCTGGCACCACTCCGGCGGGCACGGCATATGCCGATGCTGCGCGCGACCACCTGTGGATGCACTTCACGCGTCAGTCCACCTATGAGCCAAAGGAGTCCGGCGGCGCCGGCGCTTCGGTCCCCATCATCGTCAAGGGCAAGGGCGCCTACATCTGGGATGACCAGGGGCGCAGGTACCTCGACGCCCTCGCGGGGCTCTTCGTCGTACAGGTCGGACATGGCCGCGAGGAGCTCGCCGAGGCCGCCGCCAAGCAGGCACGCGAGCTGGCCTTCTTCCCGCTGTGGTCCTACGCGCACCCCGCGGCCATCGAGCTTGCCGAACGTCTGGCGGCGGGCACGCCCGGCGACCTCAACCGGGTCTTCTTCACCACCGGCGGTGGCGAGGCGGTCGAGTCCGCCTGGAAGCTGGCCAAGCAGTTCTTCAAGCTCACCGGCAAGCCGGGCAAGTACAAGGTGATCAGCCGCAACATCGCCTACCACGGGACCCCCCATGGCGCGCTTTCCATCACCAGCATCCCGTTCGCCAAGGAGCCGTTCGAGCCCCTGGTGCCCGGTGCTGTCAAGGTCCCCAACACCAACCTGTATCGCGCGCCGGAGCACCTTCGCCAGGACCCCAAGGCGTTCGGCCGCTACGCAGCCGACCGCATCGCCGAGGCGATCGAGTTCGAGGGCCCCGATACCGTGGCTGCCGTCTTCCTGGAGCCGGTGCAGAACTCCGGTGGCTGTTTCCCGCCGCCGCCCGGGTACTTCGAGCGGGTCCGCGAGATCTGCGACGAGTACGACGTGCTGCTGGTCTCCGACGAGGTCATCTGCTCCTTCGGCCGGATCGGGAGCATGTTTGCCAGCACCGACTTCGGCTACCAGCCCGACATCATCACCGTCGCCAAGGGGATGACCTCGGGCTACTCCCCCATCGGCGCGATGATCGCCAGCGACCGGCTGTTCGAGCCGTTCAAGCATGGCCACACGATGTTCCCGCACGGCTACACTT
>DATCQG010000222.1:0-20802 GCA_036569625.1 Dermatophilaceae bacterium
CTTCAGGTGTGGCCGCGCCGGGCAGCTCGGGCGACAGTAGATGCGCGTAGTCACCACGGCGCAGAAGAACCACCCGTCGAAGCGTGCATCTCTGGACCGTATGGCGCGCTCGCAGGCTTCGACGTCCTCATGCATGTGCACCAGCATGCCTTGTGGCGACGCATCCCACTAGCGAAAATGCGACATCAACGAGGACCCTGCCGTGGGTATCCATCCCAGGGGGCGCGAAGCCCTGAGCTGTCGCTCGCCCTACACCATGGGTGTGACAGTCGAATGCGCGAATATCTTTGTGCTGCAACAAGGTTCGTTGTGGAAAAGCCTTTCAGTTGTCGGTCGCATCGGGTACACTAGAACACATGATCGACAAGTTCGCGCAGGCCCTCACACTACGGTGACATTGAGATACATGTGAGGCCTTCGAGGACGCCCGAACCGGGGCGGCGTTCATCCCCTCGGTGGACCTGGCCGCCGAAGTCGATGGCGCGCAGATGGTGATCAACGCAGCCTGCGCGGTGCAGGCGCTGCGGGTGGCCCAGTACGCCAGCAGGGACCAGGAGCAGGACGCCTCGGGGGCCTGGGTCGACGTGGACCACGGCCTCGGGCAGGTCAGCGAGTTCGCGCCCGACTGTTTCGGGCCGATGCTGTCCATGGGGTTCGTCGCAGCCGGACGCAAGGTGGCCACCGCGGCCGCACTGGCCCCCAAGCTGCCGACCACCCTGGCCGCGATGAGCGCCGGGGACCTGGACTCCTGGCGGGCCACGATCATCGCCACGCAGCTGTCCGAGGCCAGCTCGGCGTCGTGCGCCGCCGTGGAAGCCCTGATCTACCCGGCGGTGCTGGCCGAAGCCCCGGGCGCGGTCACCAGGCGGGTCCGGCGGGTCCTGGCCCGGGTCGACGCCGACGCGGTCCGGGCCAAGGCCGCCAAGGAGCGCCTGGACCGGTTCGTGCACGCCTACCCCTCCCAGGTTCCCGGCCTGACCACCTGGGTGGCCTCGCTGCCGGCGGCGGACTCCGCCGCGTGCTGGGCGGCGATCGACGAGCTGGCCCACCAGATGGCCGGCGACGACCCGACCCGCACCCTGGAGCAGGCCCGGGCCGACGCCCTGGTCGACCTGATGCTGACCAACGTGTCCGTGGCCACCACGGTGACCTTGATGATCCCGGTCCAGACCATCACCGTGGACGAACCCGACGGGTCCCTGGAACGGGACCTGATCGTGCGCCAGGCCAACACCCCCGGCCAGGCCACCAACCCTGGCCACCGGGACGCCGGCAAGTCCGGGCCGGCCGCAACCGGGTCGGCGTTGCGCATCCTCAACCCGCTGGCCAACACCGACGACTTCGGCCAGCCCACCCCCGAGCTGGGCCCGTTGGTCGAACCGAGCTGGGCGCAGATCGCCGCGATGGGCTACGAGATCCCCGGGATCGGGGTGATCGGCGGCGACGTGGTCGCCTCGATCCTGGACAAGTTCGACACCCGCATCGCCCGGGTCCTGCTGGACGAACGCACCGGAGTAGTCATCGAAACCAGCATCGACACCTACCGGCCCAACCGGGCGATACGCCGGTTCGTCCAAAAACGCGACGGCCACTGCCGATTCCCCGGCTGCGTCCGCAACGCCAAACGCTGCGAACCCGACCACGTCATCCCCTACTCCCGCGGCGGACCCACCGCGCCCTGGAACCTGGCCTGCCTGTGCAAACACCACCACCGGGTCAAACACCAAGCCGGCTGGACACTGACCATGAGCAGGGACGGCGTCTGTACCTGGACCGACCCCCACGGCCGCCAGTACGCCACCCACCCGGTCAACCACCACGAGCTCGCCGCCTGAGTCGAGGGCCGGCCTCAGGACCCGAGTGCGGCGGACACGACCTCGCGCGCTTCGCCCTGAACCCGTGCCAGGTGTTCGGGTCCTTTGAAGGACTCGGCATAGATCTTGTAGACGTCCTCGGTGCCTGACGGCCGCGCCGCAAACCATGCATTCTCAGTCGTCACCTTGAGACCGCCGATCCTGGCACCGTTGCCGGGCGCGGCCGTCAGGCGTGCCGTAATCGGCTCTCCAGCAAGGCTTTCGGCTTTGACGGCCTCGGGCGCGAGCGCTCCGAGCATGGCCTTCTGCTCCCTTGTCGCAGGGGCGTCCACGCGCGCGTAGGCCGGTTCGCCATACCGCGCAGTGAGCTCGGCGTAGTGCTGGCTCGGGGACCTGCCCGTTGTGGCGAGCATCTCCGATGCCAACAGCGCGAGGACGATCCCGTCCTTGTCGGTGGTCCATACCGAGCCGTCAAAGCGCAGGAACGACGCACCGGCAGACTCCTCACCTCCGAAGGCGATCGAGCCGTCGAGCAACCCGGGCACGAACCACTTGAAGCCCACCGGCACCTCGACCAACGTGCGTCCGAGCGACGCGGCCACCCGGTCGATCATTGATGAGGAGACCAGGGTCTTGCCGATCGCGGCGCTCTTGGGCCAGTCTGCGCGGGCACCGCCGTAGAGGTACTGGATGGCAACGGCCAGATAGTGGTTCGGGTTCATCAGACCTGCATCGGGAGTAACGATGCCGTGGCGATCAGAGTCGGCATCGTTGCCGGTGGCGATGTCGTACTCGGACTTGCGTGAGATGAGCGATGCCATGGCGAATGGCGACGAGCAGTCCATCCTGATCTTGCCGTCCCAGTCCAGGGTCATGAAGCGCCAGGTGGGGTCGACGAGCGGGTTGACCACCGTGAGGTCGAGCCTGTGCCGGTCGGCTATCTCTGCCCAGTACGCCACGCTTGCGCCACCAAGGGGGTCAGCGCCGATGTGGATGCCCGCGTCCCGGATACGAGCGATGTCAACGACGTTGGGCAGATCATCGACGTACGTGCCGAGGAAGTCGTATGCCGTTGTCGCCGCGTGAGCTCGCGCAAACGGGATCCGTCGCACTCCTTGAAGACCGGACTCGATATACGCGTTGGCGGCGTCGGCGATCACGGCCGTTGCATCCGTGTCAGCGGGCCCTCCGTTTGGCGGGTTGTACTTGAAGCCGCCGTCGCTTGGCGGATTGTGTGAGGGGGTGACCACGATGCCGTCGGCCAGGGCGGGACCGTCGAGAGCCTTGCCGCGGTTGGCCCGGAGTATCGCGTGCGACACGGCGGGGGTGGGTGTGTAGCCCCCTCGGTCATCCACCAGAAGGGTCACGTCGTTGGCCGCGAGGACCTCGATCGCCGTGACCCAGGCAGGCTCGGAGAGCCCGTGGGTGTCGCGGCCCAGGAACAGTGGACCGTCGTAGCCCTGCGCTTTGCGGTAGTCGCAGATCGCCTGGGTGGTCGCCACAATGTGAGCTTCGTTGAACGCGTTGCGCAGGCTGCTGCCGCGGTGTCCCGACGTCCCGAAGGCCACTCGCTGCTCAGGGTCGGAGGGGTCGGGAATGCCCGTGTAGTACGCCGTTACGAGATGGGCGACATCGACGAGGTCGCGCGGTGACGCAAGCTGTCCGGCGCGGGGGTCGTTCATGGCAGCTCCTCGAGTGCGGGTTCGAACCACACCGCGCCCAAGGGAGGAAGGGTGAGCAGTGCGGAATACGGCTGACCATGCCAGGGCACATCTTCGGCCTGGACGGACCCGAGGTTGCCCACCCCCGATCCGCCATAGCCCTCGGCGTCAGTGTTCAGGATCTCGTTCCACCGCCCTAGCTTCGGGAGGCCGAGACGGTAGTCGTTGTGCGGCACGCCGCTGAAGTTGATGATGCTCGCAAGCGTCGGACGCTCTCCATCAGGGCCAACCGGTCCAAAACGCAGGAACGAGAAGGTATTGCCGGCCGCGTCGTTGGCGTCGATCCACCGGAAGCCCTCGGGGACGCTGTCCAGCTCCCACATCGCGCGGTGGGAGCGATAGACGTTGTTGAGGTCCTTGACCAGCGCGTGGATGCCATAGTGCGCTGGCTGGTCAAGGAGCCACCAGTCCAGGCTGCGACCGTCGGCCCACTCTCCCTCTTGGGCGAACTCCGAGCCCATGAACACGAGCTGCTTGCCGGGATGGGACCACGTGTAGGCGAGATAGGCGCGCAGGTTGGCGAGCTGCTGCCAGCGGTCACCGGGCATCTTGCGCAACAGCGAGCCCTTGCCGTGGACCACCTCGTCGTGGCTGATCGGCAGTACGAAGTTCTCACTCCACGCGTACATCATCGAGAAGGTCATCTGGTGGTGGTGGTACTGGCGATGGATCGGTTCGTTGGCCATGTACTCCAACGAGTCATGCATCCACCCCATGTTCCACTTGAGCCCAAAACCCAAGCCGCCCAGGTGAGTTGGTCGCGTGACCCCTGGCCACGAGGTTGACTCCTCGGCGATCATGACTGTGCCCGGGACGCGCCGGTACACCGTTGCGTTGGTCTCCTGCAGCAGCTGCACCGCTTCGAGGTCCTCGCGACCGCCGTAGATGTTGGGGACCCACTCACCGTCTTCGCGGGAGTAGTCGAGGTAGAGCATCGAGGCAACGGCATCAACCCGAAGGCCGTCGATGTGGAACTCCTCGAGCCAGTAGAGCGCGTTGGCCACCAGAAAGTTCCTCACCTGAGGACGGCCGAAGTCGAAGACATGCGTCCCCCAGTCGGGGTGGTCGCCCCGGCGGGGGTCCGGGTGCTCGTACAGTGCCTGTCCGTCAAAGCGGGCGAGGGCAAAGGCATCCTTGGGAAAGTGTGCTGGGACCCAGTCCAGCAGGACGCCGATACCGTTGCGGTGCATGGCGTCCACCAGGTAACGGAAGTCGTCGGGTGAGCCGAACCTCGACGTCGGCGCGTAGTAACCGGTGACCTGGTATCCCCAGGAAGGACCGTAGGGATGCTCCATGACCGGCATCAGCTCGATATGCGTGAAGCCGAGGTCAACCACGTAGTCGACCAGGTGTTCGGCGAGGTCGCGATAGCTCTCGCCCTTGCGCCAGGACCCGAGATGGACCTCATAGACGCTCATCGGTCCGTTGTGCGGGTTGGTGGCCGCACGTGTGGTCATCCAGGCGTCGTCCGCCCAGCTGTATGCCGTGGAGGTCACCACCGAGGCTGTCGCCGGCGGCCTTTCGGTGGCGCGGGCCATGGGATCGGCCTTGGCCCGCCGCGAACCGTCGGAGCCGAGGATCTCGAACTTGTAGCGGTTGCCCTCGGCGACACCCGGGACGTAGAGCTCCCAGACGCCGGACGAGCCCAGGGAGCGCATCGGGTGGGCCGAGCTGTCCCACTGGTTGAAGTCGCCGACGAGACGGATCGCGCGCGCGTTCGGGGCCCAGACCGCGAAGGAGGTGCCGCGAACCGGCCCCATCGGACCGTCGTACTCGCGCACATGGGCGCCGAGGACGTTCCACAGCTCTTCGTGGCGGCCCTCGCCGATGAGGTGCAGGTCGACCTCACCCAGTGTCGGCAGGAAGCGGTAGGGGTCGTCAAGGAGGTGTTCGATCCCGTCGCCGTACGCGACCCGGATCCGGTAGTCAGGGACCTTTGCGGTTGGAAGAACACCTACCCATACGCCTTCGAACTCATGCCGGAGCTCGGTGCGCGAGCCATCGGTCATCTCCACAAAGACTCTGTTCGCCAACGGTTTGAGCGTGCGGACGGTAACGGCGCCGTCATGGGGATGGGGCCCAAGAACTCCATGCGGGTCGTGATGGGTCCCGGCGATCAGCCACTCGAGCTCGCTGCGTTCGATGGGCTTCACCGATGATGGCGAAGACGCGGGGGTAGCGGTGGTCACGGTTGCAGATCACTCCTTGGTCCGGCGGCGAGTCTGGCGATGGCAGTGGTCGGGATGCCCAGCCACGTAGGGCGGTTCCTTGCTTCGTAGACCACCTCGTACAGAGCCTTGTCCAGCTCCAGTGCTTTGAGCAATACGGCGTCTTCGCGGGGGTCGCGACCGGCGCCCCGGGCATAGCCATCCAGAAAGGCTTCACGCGCACGATCAGCCCAGGGCGATGCCGACCGGCCTGGGTGCAGCTGCTCCCAGGAGCCCGCGACGTAGTCGAAGGACCGCAGCATCCCGGCGACGTCACGCAGGGCCAGATCTGGACGAGTGCGCTCAGCAAGGGGCCGCAGCGGCTCGCCCTCGAAGTCGACCAGGACCCATCCCCGGTGAGGGACATCGAGCACCTGGCCGAGGTGATAGTCGCCGTGGATCCGTTGCAGCGCAGGCCAGGTGGCCGACGAGACCGAATCGATGGACGCCCCGACCATCGAGTCGTAGGCAGCGAGGGCGGGAACCTCGGATACGGCCGCGGCATGACGGGTTCTCATGCTCCGGGTCAGCGCGCTGACGTCGTCGTCGCTCGCGGCGCGGGTGCCCATTGTTTGAGCGAGGGCGGCGTGAACCTCCGCGGTTGCCAGGCCCAGGCTGCGTGCCGGCTCGCCGAAATCCGAGTCCGAGCTCACCGCTGCCAGGGCAACCCGCCAGGCGTCATCCACTCCCTGGAGGAACTCTTGGGCAAAGGCGAGGTGACCTCGGGCCATGCCGTCCGGCCCCTCAGTATCAGCCCACTGCCCGCTGACGTAGCCCACGGGGTGGGGGACCCTCATCGATCCGGCGGCGGCAAGGGCCGACTGCACCACCACGTCGGGGTTCTCACCGTGGTGCAGCACGCGAAAGAGCTTGCAGATCAACGGGTTCGAAGGGGAGCCTAGGCTGTCAGCCAGGTCAAGAATGATTGAGGTGTTGGACTGTTCGCCGGTCAGGACGCGCGATGACAAGAGCCGTCCAGGGTCGGCTGTCGCGACTCGATGGCCCTCGCCGACGGCCAGGCCTTGTGCCACGTCCGATGACGCAGTCCCCTCGTCCAGCATCAGCCGCAGCAACGCTGCTGCGTAAGCCGGGTCGTGCGGTGCGTCATAGATGTACAGCGTGTCATGGCCGTCGTACTCGGTCGTCCCGATCAAGGCGTGCTCAGCACCCGGGAGCGGAGCTCGGCGGGAGGTCAACGGAACCTGGTACGTCGTGTGCTTCTGAGCAGACTCGTCCAGAAGCAGATGGACGTCGATGTCGGCGTCCCCGGCCGGGTCGTTGAGCCGTAGGCCGCCGATCCGCCTCAGTGCGGGAACCCGGCCCTTGCCGGCATACCAGCGCTGCTGTGCAACCCAGGGTGGCAGGAGATTCAGGAAGGAGGGGGACAATGGCATGAATGGCCCCTGCATCAGAACCTCCGGACATGAATGATGTGCACGGGCTCTCCATCAGGGCCCAGCCGGACGAAGTTGTGCTCACCCCATTGCCATGAGGCGCCGGTGATCAGGTCGTGGGCGACGAAGGTGTCGCCGGGTGCGAGGCCGAGCGCCGGCATGTTCAGATGCACGTTGGTCTCTCGCGTCGCATGGGGGTCGAGGTTGGCGACAACCAGGATGATGTCGTACCTGCCGTCGACCTTGCGGCGCTTGGAGAACGCCATGACGTTCTCGTCCTCCACGTGGTGGAGGTGCAGGTTGCGCAACCAGTGGAGCGAGGGGTGCCCGTGGCGAATCTCGTTGAGCGCCTTGAGATATGGCGCCAGTGACTGCCCTGCCTTGGGCCCCCCGGCCTCGTAGTCGGACCAGTGACGGTCCTTGAGCTCGTACTTCTCGTTGTCGATCTGTTCCTCGTGGCCCGGGCGTGCGACATTCTCAACGAGCTCGTAACCCGCGTAGATGCCGTACGACGGTACGAGAGTCGCTGCGAGCGCCGCGCGAAGCTTCCACGCTGTCGGCCCGCCGTACTGCATGTACGGCGTGAGGATGTCGTGTGTCGTGGGCCAGAATGCCGGGCGCATGTAGGTTGCGACCTCGCCGGTGAGCTCGGTGATGTACTCCTCAAGCTCCCACTTCTGGTTGCGCCAGGCGTAGTAGGTGTACGACTGCTGGAAACCGACCTTGGCCAGCGCATGCATCATGGCCGGCTTCGTGAACGCCTCGGCCAGCCAGATGATCTCCTGATGGTCCACTGCGACGTCCGCTATCAGCCACGCCCAGAACTCAAGGGGCTTCGTGTGCGGGTTGTCCACGCGGAAGAGGGTCACCCCGTGGTCGATCCAGACCTGGACCACCCGTCGCACCTCGGCGTAGATGCCGGAGGGGTCGTTGTCGAAGTTGACCGGATAGATGTCCTGGTACTTCTTCGGGGGGTTCTCCGCATGCGCGATCGTCCCGTCGGCCCGCGTCGTGAACCACTCCGGATGGCTGGTGACCCACGGGTGGTCCGGCGCGCACTGAAGGGCCAGGTCGAGGGCGACCTCCAGGCCGAGCCGGCTCGCCTCTGCGACGAAGGCGTCGAAATCTGCGAAGGTCCCCAGCTCCGGCGCAATGGCATCGTGTCCACCGGCGGCCGAACCGATCGCATAGGGGGAGCCGGGGTCCATCGGCCCGGGGTTCAGCGTGTTGTTGGGACCCTTGCGGTTGACCGTGCCGATGGGATGGATCGGGGTCAGATAGACGACGTCGAAGCCCATCTCCGCGATGGCCGGCAGACGCCGGGCGGCAGTCACCAGCGTTCCCGAGGTCCATCGCCCCGTCCTGCGGTCGCGGGCTGCTCCTTCGGAGCGTGGGAAGATCTCGTACCACGCGCCGAACAGGGCGAGCTCCCGTTCCACCAACCAGCCGTATGTCGCACTGGGGCTTACGTACTCACGCAGCGGTCGAGCTGCCATCTCCGCGCGGACCTCGGGGGTGACCCCTGCGCGCAGACGTGCTTGCGCAGGTCTGGTCGAGTCCCGCAGCCCCACTACGCCGTTGGCGAGTGGTGCAGCCTGTGCGGGCGTTCGACGGACCTCCTTGAGCGCACGCAAAAGCACCAGCGCGCCCTCCTCGAGCATCAGCTCGGTGTCCACGTCGGCGGCGACCTTGATCGTCGCGTCGTGCTCCCAGGTGCCGTAGGGGTCGGACCAGCCCTCCACCCGGTAGGACCACTTCCCGGTCCGGGTGGCACAGATCTCGGCTGACCACTGGTCGAGTCCGGGGGTGATGAGTGTCATCGGCTCGTGCCGTTCGCGGCCGTCCGGGTCGATCAGGACCACCGTCGCACTGACGGCGTCGTGCCCTTCGCGAAAGACCGTGGCCGTCACGTTGAACGCCTCGCCCACGACCGACTTGGCGGGGAATGCGCCGTGCTCGACGCAGGGGGTGACGTCGAAGACCGGGATCCGGCCGAGGGTGGGCGCGGCAGGGGGTAGTGGGCTCGCTCTCACGCGGCTGACGCTACTCGTTCCGTCGTCCGGGCGTCGCCTATGATTCTCGACCGTGAAGGCTATCCGTCGCTTCAGCGTCCGCACCGTCCTGCCAGAGTCGATCAGCGCACTTGGAGAGCTCGCCAGCAATCTGCGCTGGTCCTGGCACCCCGCCACCCGGGACCTGTTCTCCGAGATCGACCCCAAGCGATGGGCCAGGGTCGGCAAGGACCCGACACCAATGCTTTCAGCCCTCTCGGCTGACGAGCTCAAGGCCCTTTCCCTGGACGAGACATTTGTCGGCAAGGTCCATACTGCGATCCAGGATCTCGCCGTCTACCTGAGCGAGCCCCGTTGGTACCAGGGCTGGGCGGACCAGGTAGAAGGGGGCGCTCCTGCGACGATCGCCTACTTCAGTCCCGAGTACGGCATCACCGAGGCACTGCCGCAGTACTCCGGTGGTCTCGGCATTCTCGCGGGGGACCACCTCAAGGCCGCCTCGGACCTTGGCGTGCCGGTCGTGGGAGTTGGCCTCTTCTACAAGACGGGCTATTTCAAGCAGTCGTTGAACCTCGACGGCTGGCAGCAGGAGAACTATCCGGTCCTCGACCCTGACGGCCTGCCTCTGGCGCTGTTGCGCGAGGCCGACGGAAAGCCCTGCATCATCACCATCGACCTTCCGGGTGGCCGGGTGCTCCATGCGAATGTGTGGAAGGCCCAGGTGGGTCGGGTTCCCCTGCTGCTGCTTGACTCTGACGTCAAGGGCAACGACGACGGGGCCCGAGGGATCACCGACCGGCTCTACGGGGGCACCGGCGAGCTACGTCTTCAGCAAGAGCTGCTGCTCGGCATAGGTGGCGTCCGCGCCCTGCGCCTGTGGTCACGGCTGAGCGGCGCGCCGGCGCCAGACGTGTTCCACACCAATGAGGGGCACGCCGGTTTCCTGGGCGTCGAGCGGATCCGCGAGCTGGTCAGCGAACAGGCAATGAGCTTCGACGAGGCCCTGGAGGCGGTGCGTGCGGGCACGGTCTTCACCACCCACACCCCGGTCCCGGCGGGCATCGACCGCTTCGGCGCTGACCAGATCGAGCTGTACTTCGGCGGGGACAACGCGATCCCCGGCGTGCCGATCGAGAGCCTGCTGGCGCTCGGTTCGGAGGACTACCCCGGCGGCGAGGCCGGAGTCTTCAACATGGCGGTCATGGGTCTGCGTCTGGCCCAGCGGGCGAACGGGGTGTCCAGGCTGCACGGCGTCGTCAGCCGCCACATGTTCGACGGTCTCTGGCCGGGGTTCGACGACACCGAGGTCCCGATCACGAGCATCACCAACGGTGTCCACGCCCCGACCTGGGTCGATCGCAGGGTCTATGAGCTGGCGGCCAAGCATCTTGGCACCACCGAGGTCGCCGAGCACCACGCGTGGGCGGGCATCATCGACATCCCCGGTGACGAGATCTGGGCGACCAAGCGTGACATGCGGGAGCAGCTGGTCATCGAGGGCCGCCGCAGGATGAAGTCGAGCTGGCTCAAGCGTGGCGCCAGCCCAGCCGAGCTCGGCTGGATCGAGGACATCCTGGATCCCGACGTGCTCACCATCGGTTTCGCGCGCCGGGTACCGACCTACAAGCGGCTCACCCTCATGCTGAGCGACCCGGCGCGGCTGAAGGCGATCCTGTTCAATCCCGCGCGTCCGGTCCAGCTGGTCATCGCGGGCAAGGCCCACCCTGCCGACGAGACCGGGAAGAAGCTCATCCAGCAGCTGGTCAAGTTCGCGGACGACCCAGAGGTGCGTCAACGGATCGCCTTTCTGCCGAACTACGACATCGCCATGGCCAAGTACCTCTACTCAGGCTGCGACGTCTGGCTGAACAACCCGCTGCGCCCGTTCGAGGCGTGCGGCACGTCCGGCATGAAGTCCGCGCTCAACGGAGGGCTCAATCTCTCGATCCTCGACGGATGGTGGGACGAGTGGTACGACGGCGAGAACGGCTGGGCCATCCCGACGGCCGACGGCGTCGAGGACCCGGACCGTCGCGACGACCTCGAGGCGGCCGCCCTCTATGACCTCATCGAGAGCTCTGTCGCACCACGCTTCTACGACGTCGACGGCGACGGCCTGCCCCAGCGCTGGCTGTCCATGATCAAGCACACGCTGACGACGCTCGGGCCCAAGGTGCTGGCTTCCCGACAGGTTCGGGACTACACCATCGACCTCTACGGCCCTGCAGCCCGTGCCGGTTGGGCCATGGACGGACCCACGTGGGCGGGTGCACGCGATCTCGCGGAGTACAAGGCGCGGGTCCGGGCCGGCTGGCCCGGGGTGCGCGTGGATCACGTCGAGTCCTCGGGTGTCTCGGACTCTCCCCAGGTCGGCGACACGCTTCACGTGCGCGCGTTCGTGTCCCTGGGCGACCTGGGTCCTGACGAGGTTGAGGTCCAGGTGGTGCATGGTCGGGCCTCGGAGTCCGACGACCTGCGCGACATCGAGACGGCGCCATTGGGCTTCGCCAAGTCGTATGAGGGTGGTCGGCACCGGTTCGCGGGCGACCTCGTGCTTTCCCGCACCGGCGTCTTCGGCTACACCGTCAGGGTCCTTCCCAAGCACGCCGGCATCGCGAACGCGACCGAGATGGGTCTGGTTGCCAACGCCTGACCGCAGTCGTCAGGGGACAACGCTGTAGACCCGGATCGAAGCCGCCGTGACGGTGACCGGTTTCTCATCCACGGTGTCCAGGGACGTGTGCGGCAGCTCCCAAGCGCTGTCCCAGACCAGGCGGTATGCCTCGCCCACGCCGTGTGCCGGCAGCGTCACCTCTGCTGATTGCGCGCCGCCATGGAAGACGACCAGCAGCGACTCGCCGCCGGCGTTACTGCCGTCGAGGAACATCGTCAGCGTGCGGGAGTGCGGGTCGTCCCAGGAGCTGTTGCTCATCGGCTGGCCGTCCGCCGCGAACCACTGCAGGTCGGCTTCGCTGTCCTGGTTGGTCGGGCGCCCGGTGAGGAAGGACCGCTGTCCCAGAACGGGATGGGTCAGTCTGAGTCTGGTGAGGAAGCGCGTCGTCGCAATGAGGTGGCTCTGCCACGGCTCGAGATCCCAGTCGAGCCACGACAGGTCGTTGTCCTGGCAGTAGGCGTTGTTGTTGCCGCGCTGAGAGCGTCCGAGCTCGTCGCCGGCGTTGATCATCGGCACACCGGTGGCCAGCAGCTCGGTGGCCAGCAGGTTGCGGATCGAGCGTCGCCGCGCGGTCAGCAGCAAGCTGTCCCCGCCGGGACCCTCGACCCCGTGGTTCCACGAGCGGTTGTCGTCATTGCCGTCGCGGTTTCCTTCGCCGTTGGCGTTGTTGTGCTTGTGCGCGTACATCGTGGCGTCGGCCAGAGTGAAGCCGTCATGGGCCGCGACGTAGTTGATCGAGGCGATCGGGCCACGGTCGCGGTTCCCGAAGAGATCGTGCGAGCCGGCCAGGCGGGTCGCCAGATCACGCACACCGTGGCCCGGGTCCTGGTGGGCCGAGCGTTCGACATCGGGCAGCCAGAAGGTGCGCACCGTGTCACGGAAGTGGTCGTTCCACTCGGCGAACGGCGGTGGGAACTGGCCGGTGCGCCAACCATGGACGCCGAGGTCCCACGGCTCGGCGATCAGCTTGACCCGAGAGAGCACCGGGTCGGTGCGCAGTGCGACCAGGAATGGGTGGTCCGGGTCGTACGCGTCGTCGCGACCTCGTGCCAGGGCCACCGCAAGGTCGAAGCGGAAGCCGTCGACATGGCACTGCTCGACCCAGTACCGCAGGGAGTCCAGAACCATCCCGGCGACGATCGGGTGACGCAGGTCGAGGGTGTTGCCGCATCCGGTCACGTCGATGTCGCGCCCGCGTTCGTCCAAACGGTAGTAGGCGCGGTTGTCCAGCCCCCGCCACGACAGGGTGGCTCCGTCACGGGCCTGTTCACAGGTGTGGTTGTAGACGACGTCGAGGATGACCTCGATCCCGGCACCATGGAGCAGCTTGACCATGCCCTTGAGCTCGTCGAGCTGGCCCTGCGGATCGGTGGACATGGCGTAGGCCGCCTGCGGTGCCAAGAACCCCAGGGTGTTGTAGCCCCAATGGTTCGCAAGTCCCCGTTGCACCAGCTCCGGCTCGTGGGTGAACGCATGGATCGGCTGCAGCTCGACCGAGGTCATGCCCAGCTCCCGCAGGTGGGCGATGGTGGCGGGGTGTGCCATCGCGGCGTAGGTCCCTCGAAGGGGTACAGGGATCTCGGGGTGACGTTTCGTGAGGTTGCGAACGTGGGTCTCGTAGATGACGGTCTCGGCCCAGGGGACCATGGGCGGGGCATCGTCGCCCCAGTCGAAGTTGTCGTTCACGACAACGGCCCTCGGCACGTATGGCGCGCTGTTGCGTTCGTCCCTGACATCGGGGTCGCCGTTCAGCTCGGCGTCCACGACATGGCCGAACACCTCCGGGCGCCAGGTCACCTGGCCCTCGATGGCGCGGGCGTATGGGTCCAGCAGCAGCTTTGCGCCGTTGTACCGCATGCCCTGCGCAGGTTGCCACGTGCCATGCGCCCGAACGGCATACCGCTGTCCGGCGCCGAGTCCGGGAACCGAGCCGAACCACGTCCCGTGGGTGCGCTCCTGCAAGGAGACCCTGCGCTCACTGACGCCGGTCGCATCGCCGGCGTCGAAGAGGCAGATCTCGACGCCTTCCGCGTGCCCCGCATAGACGGCAAAATCCACACCATCGTGTGTCACGGTCGACCCGAGAGGGGGAGGGAGATCGCGAGAGGGTCGCATGGCCCCAAGCGTAGGCAGTCGTTAATGTTAGGCACATGACCGAACCGACTTCACTGCCGAACTTCCCGCCGCCGCCGCCGGGCGAGCACCCCCTTCGTGGGCGCGTGCTCGACGCCCTGCTTGACGAAGGCTTCGAGCCCAACATCGATGACGACGGCGATGTGGCTTTCACGATGCAGGACCAGCAGCTGTTCGTGCGCTGCATGGAGGGCGACTTCACCGTCATGCGGGTTTTCGGCCAGTGGCAGATCGGCGCCGACATCCCCCAGGATGCGCTGACCCAGCTGATGGCCTGCAACGAGCTGACACTGAGTCTCAACGTGGTCAAGACCGGCATCGCGAACGAGACCCTCGTCGTGACCGGCGAGCACGTCATCGGCGAGGACACCGACGTCAAGGGGCTGCTCATGGTGACGACCCGGCTCGTGCTGTCAGCAGTGCACCTGTGGCACGAGACGATCATGGGGCGGGCCCACGGCGATGGTTCGGGGTTGGAGGCATGAGCGACTTCGTCCGGCTCGAGGTCGAGGGCGGCATCGGCACCATCCGTCTGGAACGACCCCCCATGAACGCCCTGAACGTCGAGATCCAGGACGCGTTGCACGTCGCCGCGCTCGAGGCTGCCGAGCGCCGCGACGTCTCAGCGGTCATCATCTACGGCGGCGAGAAGGTATTCGCCGCCGGTGCTGACATCAAGGAGATGCAGCCCATGTCCTACACGGACATGGTGGACCGCTCCGCAGCGCTGCAGGCGTCCTTCACCGCGGTCGCCCGGATCCCGAAGCCCACGGTGGCTGCTGTCACCGGCTATGCGCTCGGCGGCGGCTGCGAGCTGGCGCTGACCTGCGACTTCCGGGTTGCCGCCGACAACGCCACGTTCGGCCAGCCCGAGGTGCTGCTCGGCGTCATTCCCGGGGCCGGTGGCACCCAACGCCTTTCGCGGCTGGTCGGAGCGTCCAGGGCCAAGGACATCATCTTCACGGGGCGTTTCGTCTCGGCCGAGGAGGCCCTGCGGATCGGTCTCGTCGACGAGGTGGTCGCGCCCGAGGACGTCTACGCGGCTGCCCGTCGGCGCGTGGAGCGTTACGTGGGCGGTCCGGCATACGCCATCCGCGCGGCCAAGGAGGCCATCGACCGGGGCCTTGAGGTCGACCTCGAGACCGGCATGGAGATCGAGCGGATGCAGTTCGCAGGACTGTTCGCGACCCGTGACCGGACGATCGGCATGGCCTCGTTCGTGCAACACGGCCCGGGCAAGGCGCAGTTCGAGGGCCGTTAGCTCCTCATCCGTCGTACAGTCGGGCCAGGCGTCGGGCATCACGGTCGACGCGCAGTTTTTCGTATGCTCCGGGGCTGTAAGGATGTCCGGCAGCTGAACTGAAACCACACCCAACGGAAGAGGACGAGCCAGCGATGAACATCGTCGTCTGTGTCAAGTACGTGCCCGATGCCCAGTCGGACCGCACGTTCAACGAATCGGACAACACCACCGACCGGGTGGGTGTTGACGGACTGCTCTCGGAGCTCGACGAGTACGCGGTCGAGGCCGGCCTCAAGCTGGTGGAGGGCGCTGCTGGGGAGGGCGCGGAGGAAAGCATGGTCACCGTGCTGACCGTCGGCCCGGATGCGGCCGCCGATGCCGTCAAGAAGGCGCTGCAGATGGGTGCCCACGCCGGGGTCCATGTCAACGACGAGGCGATCCACGGGTCCGACGCGGTCGCCACCTCGCTGATCCTGGCCGAGGCTGTGAAGAAGATCGGGCACCCCGACCTGATCCTGACCGGGATGTCGTCCACGGACGGCGCGATGGGCGTGGTTCCAGCCATGCTCGCTGAGCGCCTGGGCCTGCCGCAGGTGACACTGGCCTCCGAGCTGAGCGTCGAGGGCGGCACCGTGACCATTCGTCGCGACGGTGACGTGGCCTCCGAGACGATCGCCGCTTCACTGCCTGCCCTGGTCTCGGTCACTGACCAGATCAACGAGCCTCGGTACCCGTCCTTCAAGGGCATCATGGCCGCAAAGAAGAAGCCGGTCGAGAAGTGGTCGCTGGCCGACCTCGGCCTCGATGCCAGCTCGGTGGGCCTGGACGCAGCGTGGACCAAGGTCGAGTCCTTCGCACAGCGCCCGCCGCGCGCACAGGGCCAGATCGTCACCGATGAGGGTGATGGCGGCACCAAGCTCGCGGCGTTCCTGTCCGCGCAGAAGTTCATCTGATTCGACCAGATCAACGAAGGGGTAACGCACATGGCTGAGGTTCTCGTCCTGGTCGACCACGTCGACGGAACTGTCCGCAAGACCACCTCCGAGCTGCTGACGATCGCCCGTCGCATCGGCGAGCCTTCGGCAGTTTTCATCGGTGGAGGGTTCGATGCCGCCAAGGAGACCCTCGTCCGGTACGGGGCCGAGAAGGTCTACCGGGTGGAGTCCGCCGAGGTCACGGACTATCTGGTGGCGCCCAAGGCGGAGGTGCTCGAGCAGCTGGTCGCCTCAGCGGCGCCGGCAGCGGTCCTGATCTCCTCGTCCCCCGAGGGCAAGGAGATCGCGGCCCGGCTCGCGATCAAGATCGGCTCGGGTCTGATCACCGACGCGGTCGACGTGCAGGCCGGTGAGGCCGGGGCCGTGCGCACGACCCAGTCCGTATTCGCGGGTGGCTACACCGTGCAGGCGATGGTCACCAAGGGCACGCCCATCATTACGGTCAAGCCGAACTCTGCTGCGCCGGAGGAGGTCCTGGGGGCTGCGACCGAAGAGGTCGTGGAGGTGTCGATCTCGGAGGGTGCCAAGGGCGCCAGGATCACAGACCGTCAGCCCAGAGCCTCCACCGGCCGTCCTGAGCTGACCGAGGCCGCCATCGTCGTCTCGGGAGGGCGTGGCACCGGCGGCGACTTCTCCAAGGTTGAGGACTTCGCCGACTCCCTGGACGCGGCTGTCGGAGCTTCGCGTGCTGCTGTCGACGCGGGGTGGTACCCGCACGCCAACCAGGTGGGTCAGACCGGCAAGCAGGTCTCCCCCCAGCTCTATGTCGCGGCGGGTATCTCGGGCGCGATCCAGCACCGCGCGGGAATGCAGACGTCCAAGACGATCATTGCGGTCAACAAGGACGAAGAGGCTCCGATCTTCGAGCTGGTCGACTTCGGAGTCGTCGGCGACCTGTTCACCGTCCTGCCGCAGGCGACCGAGGCGATCAAGGCCGCCAAGGGCTGACGCGACGGGGACGGTTCCGGTCGCCACGTAGACTCGGTGGGTGCGCGACTCCTTCGTCTATCTCGACCATGCGGCGACCACGCCGATGCTGCCTGAGGCCATCGAGGCGATGACGGCGCAGATGGCAGCCATCGGCAACGCCTCCTCGCTGCACACGTCCGGCCGCTTGGGTCGTCGCGTCGTCGAGGAGTCCCGCGAGACGATTGCCCAGGCTCTGGGCGCCCGCCCGTCCGAGGTCCTCTTCACCTCCGGTGGCACGGAGTCCGACAACCTGGCCATCAAGGGCACCTTCTGGGCGCGTCGTGACGCGGATCCCCGGCGAGTGCGACTCCTGGTCAGCACCGTGGAGCACCACGCCGTGCTGGACTGTGTCGACTTCCTCCAGGCACATGAGGGTGCGAAAGTCACCTGGCTCGAGGTGGATCACCTCGGTCGGGTGCACCCCGAGACGGTACGCATCGCCATAGAGGCAGACCCAGAGTCGGTCGCGCTCGTCAGCGTGATGTGGGCCAACAACGAGGTCGGCACCGTGCAGCCGATTGCCGAGATCGCTGCTGTGGCGCACGAGTTCGACATCCCGGTGCACAGTGACGCGGTGCAGGCCGCTGGCCAGGTCGAGGTCGACTTCGCCAGGAGCGGGCTCGACCTGATGAGTGTCACCGGCCACAAGGTGGGCGGTCCCCAGGGCGTGGGTGCACTGCTGGCTCGTCGCGACGCCACGCTGGTGCCACTGACGCACGGCGGTGGGCAGGAGCGTCAGGTCCGGAGCGGGACCCTGGACGTCCCGGCGATCCGCGGGTTTGCGGTGGCCATGCGTCACGCCACGGCCGACCTGGCCGTTGAGAGCAAGCGGCTGGTTGCTTTGCGCGACAGGCTGATCCGCGGAGCTCAGGACGCCGGATTCGGAGTCCGGGTGAGTGGCGACTGGGAGCCTGGCGACGGCAACGGACGTCTGCCGGGCAATGCCCACCTGCTCGTTCCGGGCTGTGACGGTGACTCGCTGCTCTACCTGCTGGACGCGGCCGGGGTGGAGTGCTCCACCGGCTCCGCCTGCCAGGCGGGCGTTCCGCAGCCGAGCCACGTCCTGCTGGCGATGGGTATGCCGGAGCACCAGGCCCGTGGGGCCCTGCGGCTCACGCTCGGACACACCTCCACGGTCGCTGACGTCGATGCCTTCCTCGCGGCGCTGCCGGCGGCGCTCGAACGGGCGCAGAGGGCGCAGGTGGCCACGAGCACGTCGGGCAGCGGCAAACAGAAGAAGAGCTGATGCGCGTCGTTGCCGCGATGAGCGGTGGCGTCGACTCGGCGGTGGCTGCGGCACGAATGCTGGAAGCGGGGCACGAGGTCGTCGGCGTCCATCTCGCGTTGAGCCAGAACGCCGCCACCTTGCGTGAGAGCGCGCGCGGATGCTGCACCATCGAAGACGCCGGGGACGCCCGACGGGTGGCCGACATGCTCGGGATCCCGTTCTACGTCTGGGACATGGCCGCACGGTTCAAGACCGATGTGGTCGAGGACTTCATCGCCGAGTATGCCGCCGGACGCACGCCCAACCCGTGCCTGCGCTGCAACGAGAAGATCAAGTTCGCAGCGCTGCTGGACAAGGCGCTGGCACTGGGATTCGATGCGGTGGCGACCGGCCACTACGCCCAGATCGTCGAGACCGCCTCTGGGGCAAGAGAGCTGCATCGCGCAGTCGACATGTTCAAGGACCAGTCCTACGTCCTGGGCGTGCTGGATGAAGACCAGCTGGCCCGGTCTTTCTTCCCCCTGGGCGACACCACCAAGCCGCAGATCCGCGAGGAGGCCGCAGCGCACGGCTTCTTCGTCGCGGCCAAGCCGGACAGCCACGACGTCTGCTTCATCCCCGACGGCGACACCCGCAAGTGGCTGACTGACCGCCTTGGCGAGCAGCCCGGCAAGATCGTCGATGCCGACGGCGCGACTCTGGGGGAGCACACGGGTGCCTACGCGTTCACGGTCGGGCAGCGTCGTGGCCTCCATCTTGGTCAGCCCGCGGCAGGCGGCGAACCGCGCTACGTCGTCGAGGTGCAGCCCTGCACCAACACCGTCCTGGTCGGAACAGCAGAGCTGCTCGGTGTTGATCTGCTCACCGGGGACCATGCCAGGTGGTGCGGCCCGGCGCCGGAGGGCGTCGTGGCCGTGGGCGCACAGGTTCGGGCCCATGGCGCCGAGATCCCCGCAACGGCCTGGGCCGACGGTGACCATGTCGAGGTCCACCTCGAGCGTCGGATCCGCGGTGTGGCTCCGGGCCAGTCCGTCGTCCTCTATGACGGCACGCGTGTAGTGGGATCCGCCACGATCGCCAAGGCGTCGACCAGCAAGCCCTCTGCGGCCGGTTAGGCTCTCGGCGTGAGCAGAGCCAGCGGGATCGGGTCGTGGCCGGATACCGACGTACGCCAGGCGTTGTCCGCCGTTCGAAACCTGCTCAGTGAGGACGGACTCCCTTATCTGCCAGAGCTTCCCGCGCGTGGGCCCGGGGCCGACATGATCGGTCGGAGCGCCGGTCTGCTCGCCGAGCTGGCGGTCGATCTGCAGCCGATGGGTTGGCGGTTCGTCGACCGCGCCGGGCGCGACGCTCATCGCACATCGGCCCTGCTGCGTCAGGACCTCGACGAGCTCGCCGAGGCATTCGACGGCTACGAGCGTGAGCTGAAGGTGCAGATCGCCGGGCCCTGGACCCTCGCCTCGTCGATCTGGCTGCACCGCGGCGAGCGGTCAGTGGTCGACTCCGGCGCCACTCGCGACCTCATTGCGTCGCTGGCGGAAGGACTCCGCGCCCATCTTGCCGAGCTCGCCAGGCTCGTTCCCAAGGCGAGCTTCGTGGTCCAGATCGACGAACCGGGTCTGCCGTCTGTCCTCTCCGGAGAGCTGCCCACGGCATCCGGCTTCGGCCGGATCCGCGCGATCGACCCCACCATCGCGGCCGAAGGACTGTGCGACGTCGTCGCGGCGGCGGGCGAGCGGCATACTGTCGTGCACTGCTGTGCATCCGACGTGCCGCTGGTGCTGCTGAGGGACACCGGCGTCAAAGCCGTCTCCCTGGACACCGCCTTGTTGGGCCCCAAAGGCTGGGAGTCGGTCGCCGCCACCGTCGAGTCCGGCGTGGAGCTGTGGGCAGGTGTGGTCCCGACCGAGCCCACCGAGGGCGCCGACGTCAAGGTAACCGGTGTCATCGCCCCACTGGTCACGGCCTGGCACAGCGTGGGACTGCCCCTGTCGGAGCTGTCGCGGGTAACGCTCACACCGGCCTGCGGCCTGGCCGGGCTCACACCGGAGGGGGCCCGCAGCGTTCAACAACTGGCCGTGGACGCGGCCTTGGCACTGACCGAGACCGCAGGGAGCTGACCATTACATGACTGCCACCACCAGAGACAGCGCTGTCACCACCGACGCGATGAAGGCCACCCGGGTTCCCTGGCAGGTCAAGTTCACCGCCTTGGCCTTCATCTGGGGTTCGAGCTTCCTGCTGATGAAGATCGGTCTGAGATCTCTGGCCCCGGTTCAGATCTCCGGTCTGCGCATTCTCAGTGGCGCCGCCGTTCTGATGCTGCTGCTGACGGCCTCGCGGGGTCGGCTGCCCCGAGACCGGCGCACGTGGGGACACCTGATGGTGACGGGCTTCTTCCTGGGAGCCCTG
>DATCQG010000223.1:0-3215 GCA_036569625.1 Dermatophilaceae bacterium
GCCACCGCGGTTGATCATCGAGTTGACCACCCCGTTGGTGATGATCTCGCGGCGAAGCGGGTGGCTGGCCAGCTTGTCCTGGTACTTCTCCCTGATCGGGTTGGGGAAGTACTTCGTGAGGGTCGTCTGGAACCAGGGCTCGTCGGGCAGCGCACTGTCCAGCAGATCTTTCTTGAGCGCCAGCTTGGCGTAGGCCGCAAGCACCGAGAACTCCGGGCTCTTCAGCCCCAGACCAGCCTCGTGCCGCCGTTCGATCTCGACGTCGCTGGGCAGGTACTCCAGGGCACGGTCGAGGTCGCCGCGCTCCTCCAGCGCATGGATGAGGCGATGGTGCACCGGCAGCAACAGGTGCTCCTGCGCGCGGGCGTTGCCGAGCAGGACGTTCTGCTCGTAGTTGTCACGAAGCACCTGTCGGGCGATGTCATCGGTCATCGAGGCCAACAGCGTGTTGCGCTCCTGCAGCGTCATCTCGCCCTCGCGGGTCAGCGCCGTCAGCAGGATCTTGATGTTGACCTCGTGGTCGGAGGTGTCCACGCCCGCGGAGTTGTCGATGGCATCGGTGTTGATGTGCACGCCCGCGAGGGACGCCTCGATCCGCCCGAGCTGGGTGCAGCCGAGGTTGCCGCCCTCGCCGACCACCGTTGCGCGCAAAGCCCCTTCCGTCGACGCGGACGGCGTCATTGGCGCGGTCTCCGACCTCGGCATTGACCTCGGTGGACGCCTTGACGTACGTGCCGATACCGCCCTGCCAGAGCAGGTCGACAGGCGCCAGCAGGATCGCCTTCATCAGCTCGGCGGGCGTCATCGAAGTCGTGCCACAGGGCAGGCCAAGGGCCAGGGTGACCTGCTCACTGATGTGAACCGACTTGGCCGACCTTGGAATGACGGCCCCGCCCTCGCTGATCAGGTCCCTGTCGTAGTCCGCCCACGACGAACGCGGCAGGGCGAAGAGCCGCTCGCGCTCCCTGAACGACGTGGCCGGGACCGGGTTGGGGTCCAGGAAGATGTGCCGGTGGTCGAACGCGGCGACCAGGGCGATGTGCTCGGAGAGCAGCATGCCGTTGCCGAACACGTCCCCGCTCATGTCACCGACGCCGGCCACCGTGAAGTCCGTCGTCTGGATGTCCACGCCCGTCTCGCGGAAGTGTCGCTTGACCGACTCCCACGCTCCGCGCGCCGTGATGCCCATGACCTTGTGGTCGTAGCCGGCCGAACCTCCCGAGGCGAACGCGTCGTCGAGCCAGTACCCATAGGACTGGGAGACGCCGTTGGCGATGTCGGAGAAGGTTGCGGTGCCCTTGTCCGCGGCGACGACGAGATAGGGGTCGTCCCCGTCGTGACGAACGACCGCTGGTGGCGGTATCACCTCGGTGCCGACGCGGTTGTCGGTGATGTCGAGCAGGCCGGAGATGAACAGCTTGTAGGAGGCAATGCCCTCAGCCAGCCAGGCCTCCCGCTCGGCAGCCGGGTCGGGCAGTGCCTTGGCGAAGAACCCGCCCTTGGAACCGGTCGGCACGATGACGGCGTTCTTGACCATCTGGGCCTTGACCAGGCCGAGGACCTCGGTGCGGAAGTCTTCGCGCCGGTCGCTCCAGCGAATGCCGCCACGGGCCACCTTGCCGAAGCGCAGATGCACGCCCTCGAAGCGGGGGCTGTAGACCCAGATCTCGAACATCGGCCGCGGCGCCGGCAGATCGGGCACCTTCAGCGGGTCGAGCTTGAACGAGATATAGGACTTGTATGCCGCGCCGTCGGCAGCGCCTGTTTCCGCCCCGGCTCCGCCTCGCTGGTAGTAGTTCGTGCGCTGCATGGCCTGGATCAGGCCGAGGAAGGCGCGGATGATGCGGTCACGGTCGAGGCTGGCGACGTTCTCCAGAGCGCCGGTGATCGAGGTGACGATGGCGGCTTCGGCGGCTTCGCGTCCGTCCTCATCCGTACCCGCCGCCCCCGATGTCCCTGCCGGGTAGGCAGGGTCGAATCGCGTCTCGAAGAGCGAAACCAGCTGTGCCGCAATGGATACGTTCGAGACCAGCGCGGCCTCGACGTACTCCTGGCTGAAGGTCGACCCGGTCTGGCGCAGGTACTTGGCGACGGCCCGGAGGATCACGACCTGGCGCCAGGTCAGCTCGCCGCCCAGGACGAGGGCATTGAAACCGTCGCTCTCGGCGCGGCCTTCCCAGACGGCGGCGAATGCATCCTGGAAGAGCTCGCGGAGCCCCTCGCTGCCGGCTCCGTCCCACGCTGTGGCGCTGGCGCCCTTGAGCCCGAAGTCGTAGACGTGAGCCGTGACCCCGTCGGCGCGAGCGATCTGGTAGGGACGCTCGTCGACGACCTCGAGGCCGAAGTGGGTGAACAGCGGCAGCACAGCGGTCAGCGAGAGCGGGCCGCGTCGATACAGCTTGAACCGACGTTCCGCGTAGGGTCGACCGGGCTCCTGATAAAGGTTGAGCCGGATGGCTTCGTCGCTGTCGAGGGCCTCGAGGTAGCCGATGTCGAGCACGCCGACCCGCGGGCTGAAGTCCTCCTTGTAGGACTCGGGGAACGCCTTGCCGTAGAGCCCGAGGAGGGGAGCCGCCCCGTCCTCACCGTATTCGCCGCTGGCCGCGTCAGTGAGGTCCTCCTCCCACGTCCGGGTGGCATCGATCAGGCGCTGTTGCAGATCCTCTTCGTCAACGGTCGGGATCACCTGTCCCTGAGCGACCCGCACCACGAAGTGGAGACGGGCCAGCACCGACTCCGACACCCGCGTCGTGTAGTCCACGCTGGCGCCATGGAACGCCTCTCGCAGGATCGACTCCATCTTCAGCCGGACCGCGGTGTTGTACCGGTCGCGAGGGATGAAGATCAGGCAGGACACGAAGCGGCCGTACTCGTCCTGGCGCAGGAACAGATGGCTCTTGCGACGTTCCTGCAGATGCAGCACCGCGGTCGCGATCTCGTAAAGCTCGTCGGCGCTGGTCTGGAACAGCTCGTCACGCGGATAGGTCTCGAGCACCTCGAGCAGGTCCTTGCCCGAGTGGCTGTCGGCGGTGAACCCGCTCTTGGCCAGGACCTTGTGGACCTTGGTGTCGATGATGGGAACGCGTAGCACCGACTCGGTGTAGGCGCTTGAGGTGAACAACCCGAGGAACCGCTTCTCGCCCGTAACCTCGCCGTCCTCGCCGAACACCTTGATGCCGACGTAGTCCAGGTAGGTCGAACGATGAACCGTCGCA
>DATCQG010000224.1:0-6778 GCA_036569625.1 Dermatophilaceae bacterium
TGGCCATCGCGGTTGCCATCGCCACCTTCGGGGCGACGTCCGGGCAGGCGCTGGCCGGGGTCGTCGGACCGCTCATCGAGGTCCCTGTCCTCGTTGGCCTGGTCTATGTCAGCCTCGCCCTGCGCAAGCGATTCACCCCGACATCTGCCTGACCTGACCCTGACTTGGAGTAGACCGTGTCCACACCTCACACCGCGCACGCGCCAGCTGCCGCGGACTACACCCGGATCGTGGATGACCTGACCTACCACTACGAGGGGGTCTTTGAGCGGGACCATGTCCAACGGGCTGTCGACCAGGCCCGGGCGACCCTGGAACCCGTCTCCAAGATCCCCGCTTTCCTGCCAATCCTGACCGAACGCTTCGCCCGCGACCAGCTCCTGGCCGCCGCCCAGATCGAGGGAAAGATTGCAACCAGCATCCCGGAGATCCTCTTCGTCTGCGTCCACAACGCCGGCCGATCCCAGCTGGCCGCCGCACTTGCCAAGCACCTGTCTGCGGGCAAGGTCCACGTCCGCTCCGCCGGCTCACAGCCCGACGAACAGATCCAACCCGTGACCATCCAGGCGTTGGCTGAGCGGGGGATCCAGATCAGCGAATCCTTCCCCAAACCGCTGACCGACGACGTCGTACGCGCCGCCGACGTGATCGTCACCATGGGTTGCGGCGACGCCTGCCCTGTCCTTCCCGGCAAACGCTACGAGGACTGGGATGTCGCCGACCCTGCCGGCCAACCCATCGAGGTGGTGCGGGCCATCCGAGACGACATTCAGGCCCGGGTCACAACGCTTCTTAGCGAGATCCTGCACCAGTCCTAACGAGCCCATCGTTCTCTTCTTTCGAAAGGGACTCACCCCAATGGCTGACAAGCCCAGCGTGCTGTTCGTCTGTGTGCACAACGCCGGTCGCTCCCAGATGGCTGCCGGGTTCCTCAGCCAGCTCAGCGGCGGGGCGGTCGAGGTTCGCTCCGCCGGGAGCCTGCCCGGCGACCAGGTGAACCCTTCCGCCGTGGCCGCGATGGCCGAAATGGGCATCGACATCTCCGATCAAGCCCCCAAAGTCCTTACCACCGACGCGGTGCAGGCCTCCGACGTGGTGATCACCATGGGCTGCGGCGACGCCTGCCCGATCTTCCCCGGCAAGCGCTACCTCGACTGGGATCTGGAGGACCCCGCGGGCAAAGGCGTCGAGGCGGTTCGCCCGATCCGCGACGAGATCAAAGCCCGTGTGCAGACGTTGCTCGTCGAGCTGCTCCCCGAGCAGATTCCCACATCCCCTGCCGCTGGCTGACCACCCCAGCCCCAACAACACCGAGGAGAAGCTATGCAGACACCAGATGACATCCGCGAGACGGTCCGCCAGCGGTATGCCGCGGCCGCAACCCAATTGGCGGTGGTGGACCTTCAACGGGACCGCGCGTCGGAGGCCTTGTGCTGCGGCGGAGGCTGCGCGGAGACGACCGATGAGCAGACCATCGTGTCGGAGACCTCGTGTTGTGGCGGAGGTTGCGCGGAGACAACCGACCAGCACGCTGGCGCGTCCGCGGCCTCGTGCTGCGGCTCGGCGCCCGTGGGCACGACCGACGAAAAGGGCCGGGTTGTCTTCGGGGCCGAGCTCTACGGGCTCCACGCTGCAGAGGGCGCACCCGTTGCAGCCCTTGAGGCTTCGCTCGGCTGCGGCGTGCCGACCGCAGTGGCGGACCTGCACCCCGGTGAGGTCGTCCTCGACATGGGCTCGGGTGCCGGGGCCGACGTCCTCATCTCCGCACGCAGAGTCGCCCCTGGCGGCCGTGCGATCGGGTTGGACATGACGGCTGAGATGCTCGAGCTGGCCCGACGCAACGCCGCCGAGGCCGGGGTGGGCAACGTCGAGTTTCTGCAGGGCTACCTGGAGGACATCCCACTGCCCGACAACAGTGTCGACGTGGTGATCTCCAACTGCGTCATCAACCTCGCGGCCGACAAGTCCGTGGTGCTCGCTGAAGCTGCACGGGTGCTACGCCCCGGTGGGCGGCTGGCGTTCTCGGACGTCATCGCCGACGAGGGCATGGACGAGGCCACGAAGGCCGACATGAACCAGTGGACCGGGTGCATCGCCGGGGCCCTTACCCAGACCGCCTTCACCAGCGCGCTCGCCGCCTCGGGGTTCACCGACATCGAGATCCGTCCCACCCACCGGGTGCATCCCTTCGCGCAGGCCGCGATCATCCGCGCAACCCACTGACCGTACCGGCGTCATGCGTCAATGATGACCGGGATGATCAACGGGCTGCGACGGTACTTCCGGAAGGCCCAGGTTGCCACGGCCTGGCTGATCAGCGCCTCGATCTGTTCGGGGTCGGTGCCTTCCTTGGTTGCCGTGGTCAGGACCTTCTGAATGACCGGGACCGCGGTTTCGAACGTGGAGTCATCCTGCTCGAAGCCGTGCGCGAGGAAGTCGGGCTTCTCGGTCAGCTTGCCGCTGACGTGGTCCACGATGGCCACGATCGTGACGACGCCCTCCTCGGCAAGGTTTCTGCGGACCTTCAGGGAGTCTTCGGTCGCGCCGCCGACGGTCATGGCGTCCACGTAGACCAGACCTGCGGGGACGGTCCCGGTGATCGTTGCCCTCCCGTTGACGAGGTCGATGACCGATCCGTCCTCGGCGATGATCGCCCGGCCCGGGTCGACACCGGTGCGTATGGCCAGGTCGGCGTTGGCACGCAGGTGTCGCCACTCCCCGTGGATGGGCATGACGTTGGCGGGTCGGACGATGTTGTAGCAGTAGGACAGCTCTCCGGCGCTGGCGTGTCCTGAGACGTGGACTTTGGCATTGCCCTTGTGGACCACCTTCGCGCCCAGCCGGGTCAGCTCGTTGATCACCCCGTAGATGGCGTTCTCGTTGCCGGGTATCAGAGAGCTGGCGAGAAGGACCGTGTCGCCCTCGGTGATGCGAATGGCGTGGTCGCCGCTGGCCATCCGCGAGAGCGCTGCCATCGGCTCGCCCTGGGAACCGGTGCAGATGAGGGTGATCTTGTTGGCGGGCAGGTTGTTCAGAGCCTTGACGTCGATCACCAGGCCCTTGGGGATGGTGAGGTAGCCCAGGTCGCTGGCGATGCCCATGTTGCGGACCATGGAACGGCCGACGAAGGCGACCTTGCGGTGATGCTGGTGCGCGGCATCGAGGACCTGCTGGATCCGGTGAACGTGGCTGGCGAAGCTGGACACGATGACGCGCCCGGGACGGGTGCGGAATACCGTCTCGATGGCGGGGGAGAGCTCGCGTTCCGAGGTGATGAACCCGGGGACCTCGGCGTTGGTGGAGTCGACCATGAACAGGTCCACGCCCTCTTCGGCCACGCGGGCGAATGAGCGAAGATCGGTCAGGCGCCCATCGAGGGGGAACTGGTCCATCTTGAAGTCCCCGGTGTGCAGCACGAGGCCGGCAGCGGTGCGAATCGCCACGGCGAGGCCGTCGGGGATCGAGTGGTTGACCGCGATGAACTCGCAGTCGAACGGACCCAGCGCCAGCCGCTGCCCTTCGCGGACCTCCACGGTCTTGGGCGTGATCCGGTGCTCCTTGAGCTTGGCCTTGATGAAGGCCAGGGTGAGCTTCGAACCAACCAGCGGTATGTCGGGTCGCTCGCGCAGCAGGTAGGGGACGCCGCCGATGTGGTCCTCGTGCCCGTGGGTGAGCACGATGGCCTCGATCTTGTCCAGACGGTCCCGGATCCAGGTGAAGTCGGGCAGGATCACGTCGACACCAGGCTGGTGCTCTTCGGGGAACAGCACCCCGCAGTCAACGACCAGCAGCCGTCCTGCGTGCTCGAAGACCGTCATATTGCGGCCGATCTCGCCCAGCCCGCCCAGGGGCACAATCCTGAGCCCCCCTGGTGGCAGCTTGGGCAGGGTGTCCTTGCTCTTGGCTCCGCGTCGGCTCATCGGGTCACGCCCCGCCCGTAGGGCAGGTCGACGTGGTGGGCGCTGATCTCGATGAGCCGGTTGTACTTGGCAACTCGTTCACCGCGGGCTGGTGCCCCGGTCTTGATCTGGCCGCATCCGGTGCCCACCGCGAGGTCGGCGATGAAGGAGTCGGGTGTCTCGCCCGAGCGGTGGGAGACCATCTGGGCGTACCCGGCCCGGTGGCAGATGGCCATGGCCTCAAGGGTTTCGCTGACGGTGCCGATCTGGTTCAGCTTGATCAGGGCTGCGTTGGCGATGCCGTCGGCGATTGCCACAGTGATGATGGCGGGGTTGGTGCAGAAGTTGTCGTCGCCGACGAGCTGAACGTGGTCGCCGAGCCGGGTGGTCAGCTCTTTCCAGCCGTCATGGTCCGACTCGCCCAGGCCGTCCTCGATGCTCCAGATCGGGTAGGCCTCGATCATCGCCGCATAGCGATCGACCATGTCGTGGCTGGACAGCTTCTGGCCGTTGACGTGGTAGCTGCCGTCCTGATCGCGGAACTCGGAGGCCGCTGGGTCCAGGGCGATCGCGATGCCTGAGCGCGAGGGGCTGTAGCCGGCGTCGGTGATGGCGGCGACGATCACGGCCAGCACCTCTTCCGGTTCGGCGAGCTCGGGGGCGAAGCCGCCCTCGTCGCCGAGCCCGGTGGCATGTCCTGCCGCCGACAGACGCTTGCGCAACGCGGCATACACCTCGGCACCGGCCCGCACAGCCTCGGCCATGCTCGGCGCACCGAGCGGGGAGATCATGAACTCCTGGAAGTCCAGGGCGTTGGGGGCGTGCGCGCCGCCGTTGAGGACGTTGAAGCACGGCACCGGCATCCGTGGCGGCGCACCGAAGCCCGGGAGCCACTCGTGCAGGGACTGCCCACCAGAGTTTGCCAGTGCCCGCGCCAGGGCCATCGAGACACCGACAGTGGCGTTGGCTCCCAGGCGCGCTTTCGTGGGCGTGCCGTCCGCGCCGGCCATCGCCTCATCGACTTCGGCCAGGGACTGCCATGTCCGCCCGCGGAGCAGGTCGGCGATCTCGCCGTTGACGTTGCCGACCGCGGTAAGGACCCCCGACCCACCGAACCGTGCGGTGTCGCCATCGCGCAGCTCGACCGCCTCCCGGGTGCCGGTGGAGGCACCGGACGGAACCCCGGCAACGGCGGTGGTTCCGTCGGACAGTGTGACCGTTGTCTGCACCGTCGGGCGGCCGCGGGAGTCCAGGATCTCCAGGGCGGAGACAGCGCTGATCTCGAAGCTCATCTGAGTCGACCTTTCTTGTGGGATGTCAATGACTGTGCGGGCGCAGCCAACCAGCGGCGGCGACCGACGGGGCCATCCAGGCTGGCGGCATACACGCGGGCGTCGGTCACGACCAGATCGCCTGGCCGATGGCCACGCCCGCGAACGCTGAAACAAGTCCGGCGACGATGCTAGCCACGACGTTGGCGGCGGCATACAGCCGGGCGTCGTCCTCGAGAAGGCGCAGCGTCTCGTAGGAGAAGGTGGAGTACGTGGTCAGCGTGCCGCAGAACCCGGTGCCCACGGCCAGCTGGACCTGGGGGGAGGCGCCCCCGGCCGTGACTGCTCCGGTGAGGAGGCCCAGGATCAGCGACCCGACCACGTTGACCGTCAGAGTGCCCCAAGGGAAAACCGTGTCGTGGCGGGCTTGTATGGCGCGGTCGCTCAGGTACCGCAATGGTGCCCCGACGGCCGCGCCGGCGATGACCAGCAGCAGGCTCACCTGTCAGGGCCAGGGGCGTCGCGGGGGGCGTGGCCGCCACCGACCCCGTCGGGACTCGTGCCGACGTACCGGATCACCTGGCAGTCGTCCAGGATGACCAGCCCCTCGGTCACGAGCTCGTCGAGCTGGGGCAGGAAAGCACGGATGCGTTCGTGGCTGTCGACGATGAGGATGACGACGGGCAGGTCCTCGGACAGGCTGAGGATGCGTGAGGTGTGGATCCGGCTGGTGGCGCCGAACCCTTCAACGCCATGCAGGACGGTCGCGCCCGCCAAGCCGGCATCGTGGGCGCGGTGGACGATCTCGGTGAACAGCGGCTTGTGGTGCCAGTGGCCGGAGTCGCTGACGATGATCGTGAGCCGTTGCGCGGTGCCGGTGAGTCTCATTGGATCCTCCAGTTGAACCAGGCGTCGTGTTGTTGTTGCCGTGACCCACACGGCCAGGAGCGCGCCGATGGGGGTGAGGGCGAGGTAGAGCAGCGCCGTACCTGTATGTGTACCGGCAACGAGCTGTTGGATGTCGACCGTGTAGGTGGAAAAGGTGGTGAATCCGCCAAGGACGCCGGTACCCAAGAACGGGCGGAGAAGTCGTTGCCGGCTCCACAGCTCGGTGATCAGGACCATCAGGACGCCGATCAGGGCGCAGCCGAGGACGTTGATGGCGAGGGTGCTGACCGGGAAGGACCCCGAAGGCGTGGGCCAGGTCGCTCCGATCAGGTATCGCGCGGCGGCGCCGGTCGCGCCACCAGCCGAGATGGCGGCCAGAATGGTGAAGTCGTGTCGACCCCGACCTCGGTCGCGACCTGCCTGGCGAAGGTCGATGTCGGAGTCGATCGGCTCGCGGGCAGCCGCGTCGAACGGCTCGCTGGCTGCCGCGTCTGTCTCCTCAGTGGGGTGCTGGTCCGGCACCGGCGCGACCTCCGTACCTGGACGGGCTTCGCGGGGCAACAGCGCCGCATGGTCAACAGGCAGGGACTGTTGGTCACCCCGGTCGGAGTGACGGTTGGGTACGGCGAGCCCCACCGCCGGTTGTACGCGCCGCAGTTTACACAGGGCCTCTGATCCGCCACCACGAGAACCGCCGATGGGCCTGAGCAGTCAGAGAGC
>DATCQG010000225.1:0-9884 GCA_036569625.1 Dermatophilaceae bacterium
GAGCCCTGGTTCCAGACGACCCTCACGAAGTACTTCCCCAACCCGATCAGGGAGAAGTACCAGGACAAGCTGGCCAGCCACCCGCTTCGCCGCGAGATCATCACCAACGGGGTGGTCAACTCGATGATCAACCGCGGTGGCATCACCTTCGCCTTCCGGGCCTCCGAGGAGACAGGAGCCACGCCGGCGCAGGTGACCCGCGCCTTCGTCGTCTGCCGCGAGGTGTTCAACCTGGTCGGCTTCGTGGCCAGCGTCGAGGAGCTCGACAACGTCGTGTCCACCGAGACGCAGACGATGCTGTATCTCGAGTTTCGCCGGCTGACCGACCGGGCGGTGCGCTGGTTCCTGCAGAACCGTCCGTCCACCCTCGACGTCGCCGCCGAGGTCGAGCGCTTCAGCTCGGTGGTGGCCGAGCTCGGGCCGCAGATGCCAACGCTGCTGAAGGGTGCCGAGCGCACGCGCCTCGAACGCCGGGCCCAGGAGATCGAAGACCTTGGCGTACCAACGGATCTGGCCCTGCGCGCCGCGAGCCTGCTGGACCAGTTCTCGTTGCTGGATGTCGTGGAGCTCAGTGTCATCACCCAGCTCGCGGCCACCGAGGTCGCGCCGGTCTACTTCGCCACCTCGGAGCAGTTCGGCATCGACTCGATGCTCACCCGGGTGACCAAGCTGCCGCGCGACGACCGTTGGGATGCCCTGGCCCGAGGCGCCCTTCGCGACGACCTGTATGCCGTTCTGGAGTCCCTCACCAAGTCGGTCCTGGAAAGCACCAAGGCTGACCTTTCGCCCAACGAGCGGATCTCCGCGTGGTCCGATGCCAACGCCGAGTCCCTCGTCCGGTCCAAGGTGGCGCTCTCCGGGCTCGAGCGGCTGGAGAACCCCGGTATCGCGGCACTCTCGGTGGCACTGCGCACCCTGCGTGGCGTCATCCGCAGCGGGTCGGCGACCATCTGATCGATCGATGAGGGGCGGGTCCGGGCGGTACTAGGCTCGGCGCTGTGGCGACCCTGAACGACGTGCTGCGCGAGCAGACCGACCTGGACGCCACCGATGTCGAGTGGCTGCACCTGCTCCTGGGCGACTGGCAGCTGCTCTCGGACCTCAGTTTCGGCGACCTCGTGCTGTGGGTTCCTGCGACGGCAGGCGGGTGGTACGCCGCGGCCCATGTCCGGCCCACCACCGGTCCCATGGTCTTCTTCGACGACATCGTGGGCCGGCGCCTGGACTCCGGACGTCGTCCGCTGATGGACCAGGCCTTCAGCGACCAGCGGATCGTGCGAGAACGCGACCCCGAGTGGCGTGACGACATGCCCATCCGCGAGGACGTCATCCCCGTCGTGTGCAAGGGCCGCGCGCTGGCCGTGCTCACCCGCCATACCAATCTGGCGACCCTGCGCACCCCGAGCCGGCTCGAGCTGACCTATCTGGCGACCGCGGACGCGCTGGCACGAATGATCGCGGCGGGGGAGTTCCCCACAGCCGGCGCCCCCACGGGCCAACGGCGGGGCGCACCCCGGGTCGGCGACGGGGTGATCCGGCTGGACGCTGACGGGACGGTGAACTACGCGAGCCCGAACGCCATCTCGGCCATCCATCGCCTCGGTCATGTGGGTGATGTGGTCGGCGCATCTCTGGCTCAGATCACGACCGAGGTCCTGCGGGGTGAAGCACCGGTGGACGAGAGCCTTGCCCTGGTCGTGACCGGGCGGGCGCCGTGGCGCGCCGAGGTGGAGTCACGCGGCGCGAGCGTGTCCCTGCGCGCGATCCCGTTGATCGAGGGCGGTCAGCGAACCGGCGCGATCCTGCTCCTGCGCGACATCAGCGAGCTGCGTCGGCGCGAGCGCGAGCTGCTCACCAAGGACGCGACCATCCGCGAGATCCACCACAGGGTCAAGAACAACCTGCAGACGGTGGCGGCACTGCTGCGGATGCAGTCGCGCCGGCTTCCGGACAACGAGGCGCGCGCGGCCCTTGACGAGGCGGTACGCCGCGTCGGCACCATCGCGCTCGTCCACGAGACCTTGAGCCAGGGCTTCGACGAGACGGTCGACTTCGACGAGATCGCAGCCCGCGGGCTGGCCGCCGTGGTCGAGGTCGCCACCCGTGACGTGCCGGTGCGAGCCGAGCGCAGCGGGTCGTTCGGTCGCATGCGTTCCGAAGATGCCACGGCGCTGGCGATGGTGGTCACCGAGCTGGTGCACAACGCGGTCGGGCACGGGCTTGCTCAGACGGGGGGACTTGTCAGCGTGAGCGCGGAGCGTAGTCGCGACGAGCACGACGAGCTGCTGACCGTGACGGTTAGCGATGACGGTTCTGGGCTGCCCGAGGGCTTCGACCCGGCGAGGCCCGGTCTGGGCACCCAGATCGTGACGTCGCTGGTGGCCGACCTGCGCGGTCGGATCACCTGGGAGAATGCGAAACCACGCGGAACCACGGTGCGCTTCGTCGCGCGGCTCCGCCCGATCAAGTCGACCAAGGATGGGGCGTGAGTCAGCTGGCTCTTCGGGCTCGGGCATTGCGGCGCTTGAGTGCGCGCCGTTCGTCCTCGGACAGCCCACCCCAGACCCCGGCGTCCTGACCGGACTCGATCGCCCACTTCAGGCAGGTCTCAATGACCTCGCAACGACGGCATACGGCCTTGGCTTCTTCGATCTGGAGCAAGGCGGGGCCTGTGTTCCCGATCGGGAAGAACAGCTCCGGGTCCTCGTCCAGGCAGGCAGCGCGGTTGCGCCAAGTCATCAGGATCGTGCTCCTTGGATCATGGCCTTGGGATTCAGTGTCACGTGAGTCAACTCAGGCGGTTGTTGGTCAGAGTTCATTTTGGTCAGAGTCAAAGCGGTGGTGCTGGGGCCCGACGTCAACCCGCTGAGAATGGTCCTCGACGAGCCGCCGTGAGCACGCGTCCAAAACCGCGGGGCGGATGAGCATGCACTAAGGCCAACGTCACTGTTGGCTGCGGGGTTCCAAGCCTCACAGATGCGATCTTGTCCGGACAAGTGGCTGGGGCGCTTTTCTGCCGCGGACCTTGAGAAGTTTGTCACAAGATTCCGGAAAATGGGGATTTGGACGACGAGAAGTTTTTGACGGATGCCTTTGCAGCTGTGAGCGGCGCCGCGCCGATCCCCCCACGGCCATCCGGCGGGCCCGGTCAGATCCGAGGTCCCCTAGCCGACCTTGATCTTCATGTCCATGCCTCGGTCCTTGTGTCCGGGCACGGCGCACGACAGCTCGTACGAGCCGGCCTGCAGCGCGGCCGTGAGCGTGCCGGACTGCCCGGGGCCGATGGTCGGCGAAGTCTTCTGGTCGACGCCGGGGCCCTCGATGGCCAGGTTGTGCGGGAATGAGCCTGTGTTCTTGATCGTGAACGTGTAGGTCCCCGGGCTGAAGGTCGCCTGAGAGAGGGTGATCGAGAACTCCTTCTCGGTCACGTTGACGCTGGTGCCCGAGGTCGTGGCCGACGGCGCTGCGGCGGTCGGGGTGGATGTCGCCGAGGGGGCGGTCGTGTCGTTCGCGCTCGTGCTGCTACATGCGCCAAGCAGAAGGGCAGCCACGGCCATGGTCACGACGCGTGCTCCTGCGGTGTGCGGTGCATGGGCCATCGGGAACCTCCACGTTCATCTCGGCCCGCCCATCCTGACGAGCCTTGTTGGCTTGTCCTTACTACGGGCCCGGCACCGGTCGAGTTCACCATACTGTCATGGGTTCTGACCCGCGCCTGTGGTCAGGTGGGTCCAGGCTCACGCAGCTCCGTGATCCCGGGCTGGGGGTGGATCCCCTGCAGCTGGGGCCGCAGCGATCGTCACCTGACCGTTGGCCGCCCCGTTCGGCACGAGGCTGAAGGCACCCTCCTCCTCCTGGGCATTGTGGAGCCGGAGGACGGCGTAGAGCCCGTAGAGCAGTCGCCGGAGCTCGACGATGTCCTCCGGCTGAGCGGTCTCGAGGTCGAGCCCGCCAAGAAGCCGCCGCAGCCGCGAGACCTGGTGCTCGATCTCTGCGTGTGTGCGGCTCAGCGCCGCCGTCGCGTCCGTCCCTCCCAGCGCCCGGCCCACGAGGGGGACGAGCAGCTCTTCCTCGGCACGCTCGTGCGGGAGCAGCTCGCCCTCCAGCCGGTCCAGGAGGGCGTGCACGGGGGTGAGCTTGACGTCGTGGGTGGACAGGGCATCGCCGGTCGACCGGATCTTCTCGATCAGGGGCAGCACGGCGTCGTGTTCTGCCCGGAGCCGGAGTGCGGTGGCCACATCAGCGGGCGGCATCGCGATCGTGTGGACCGCCCCGGGCAGCACAGCGCGCAGGGCGAGGCCGATCGCCAGCACGTCGATCACCTCCTGAACGACTGCCCCGGCCGCAGGCGCGAGGAGCCCGACGGCGGCCACGGCCATTGCCGCCAGCGACAGCCCCATGCCGATCATGACGGCCTGCAGCGCGATCCCCTTGGCACGACGTGCGATCAGGATGGCGTCCGCCAGGGCGTCGACGCGGTCAACCGTGAGTACGACGTCTGCGGCCTCCGAGGATGCCGTCGCCCCACGCGCCGCGAGCGCCACCCCGACGCTGGCCGCAGCGAGCGCGGGAGCGTCATTGATCCCGTCGCCGACCATGATGGTCGGCCCGTTGGCCGACTCCCGCTCGATCGCGGCGAGCTTGTCGGCCGGGTCGCAGTCGGCAAAGACTGCGTCGACGCCGACGATGCGCCCGACCATGCCAGCGATGTCGTCGCGATCACCCGTGACCAGGACGACTCGCCTGATCCCGGCGCCACGCATTGCGCGCACCATCCGGGGTGCGTCCGGCCGGATCGCGTCATCGAGCAGGAACACGCCGGCCGGCTGGTCGTCGACCGCGACGAAGACAGTCAGCGAGCCATCCAGATCGGCGCGCCGGCGCACCTGTCGCACCCACAGCGGCGCGTCGTCGCCGACGATCCACGCGGCTTTGCCCAGCTTCACCCTGTGGCCCGCGACGGTACCTTCCAGGCCGTAGCCATGGACCTCCTGGACGTCCTCGGGCATCTCCAGGACGAGCCCCCGGCTGATGCCGCCGGTGACGATGGCGCTCGCCAGGACGTGCGCCGAGACCTGGTCGAGGGAGGCGGCGAGCCGCATGACCTCGTCGGCATCCGGCTGGTCGGCGGGGGTGACGACATCGGCGAGCACGGGATGCCCCTGGGTGAGAGTTCCGGTCTTGTCGAACAGCATCACGCGCCCGTTGGCGAGCTGCTCGAGTGCGCCGCCACCCTTGATGACCACGCCGATGTGTGCGGCGCGGGACAGCCCGGACATGATCGCGATCGGAGCCGCCAGCAGCAGCGGGCATGGCGTTGCGACGACGAGCACGGCGACCGCGCGGACGGCGTCCCCGCTGAGAGCCCACGACGCGCCTGCCAGGACAAGAGTGAGCGGGACGAAGAGGATGGCGAACCGGTCGGCAGCGCGCACGAACGGTGCCGACGAAGCTTGGGCCTGCTCGACGAGGCGTACGACGCCGGCGTAGGTGGACTCCGCCGCCGCGGCTGCCGCGACCAGGTCGATCGGAGGACCCGCATTGACCACGCCGCTGCGGACGGCTTCGCCGACGTGCCGCTCGACCGGCAGCGGCTCACCCGTGAGCGCGGACTCGTCCATGGTTCCGGTGGACAGGAGCCGACCGTCCACAGGGATGATCTGCCCGGTTCCCACGAGCAGGCGATCACCGAGGACAACGTCGTCCACCGGGACCTCGACGATCCCGCCGTCGACGCGCAGCCTGGCTGTGCGGGGTGCCCGCTCGACCAGCAGACTGAGCTCGCGGCGTGCCCGTGCGCCCGCCCGCGCCTCCAGGAGCTGCCCGCTCGCGAGCATGACGGTGATCATGGCGCCGGCGAACGGCTCGTCCACCGCGAGGGCGCCGGCCAGGGCGAGTACGGCGATGACGTCGACGCTCGGCTGGCGGCGCCGGATCGCGCCGATGGTCCAGAACAGCGAGAACGCAAGTCCCAGAAGGGTGTCGGCGACCCACAGGATGTCGGAGGGTGTTTCAGCGGCCAGCAGCCACGCGGCCCCGCCAGCCGCCAGCAGCATCGTGGATGAGACGAAGAGCAGCAGCTCCTTGGACCCTCGCAACCGGTTCACGGCGTCATTGTCCTGCCCCGGCGTCAATCCGGCACGGACGAAGGTCCCGCCTTGTCGGCACAGCGGTGGGTTCGGCCAGGGTTCATGTCCCTCGCGGTATCTCTTCACCTCGAATAGCCTCGCGACATGAAGATCGCCGGGCTGGTTCTTGCCGCTGGAGGCGGATCCCGCTTCGGGCGACCCAAGGCGGAGGTTCAGGTCGGGGGCCGGCGGCTGGTGGACCTGGCGATCGAGTCGTGCGTCGGGGCGGGGCTGAGCCCTGTGGTTGTCGTCCTGGGTGCGGTCTGGCTGACACCCATGCCGCTCGCGGACAGTCTGGCCGACCACGGGACCGAGATCTGGCTGGTGGAGAACACCGACTGGGCCACCGGCCTGGCGTCGTCCTTGCGGGCCGGCCTGGCTGCTCTGGACGATGAGCCCGGCGTCGATGCTGTGGTCATCACCCTCGTCTACACAGTCTCGGTCGGGATGGAACATCTCCGGCGGATCAGCTCGGCGCTGCGCGAGGGCGCGACTGCAGCAGCAGCAACGTATTTCGGCGATCCGCGCAATCCGGTGGGACTGGCGCGCGAGGTCTGGGCGGACGTGGACCGAACCATCGAGGGAGACCAGGGGGCCCGGTTGTGGCTGCGGGCAAACCCCCAGCTGGTCACTGATGTGGAGTGCGGAGACCTCGGCCCGTGGGTCGATATCGACACCCCCGCGGACCTGCCGCGATGACCTGCCCGAACGAGTTCGATCAGCCAGTTTGGGATCGGTTCGAGCCGGCTCTGCGGCGCTAGAATCGCCGTTGGGGTCGACCAGGCCTTGGTCGCTGTCAACCTGGGGAGACGTAGCAATGAACGCCATCAGCACAAACACTCATGACCAGCTCGCAAACGTTGGGGGCACCAAGCTTGAGGGGCGGGTCGCGCTGGTGACCGGCGGGACCCGGGGCATCGGCGCTGCTATCTGCCAGAGCCTGGCTTCCCAAGGTGCTTCGGTGGCCGCGGGATACAGCGTCAACACCCCTCGGGCCGAGCAGTTCCTGGGTGAGCTCGAGGAGCTGTTCGCCGGGCCGGGGCGCGCGACCATCCACAAGGGCAACGTCTCCAGCGCAGAGGACTGCCGTCGCGTTGTCCAGGAGGTCCTTGACCAACACGGCCGGCTCGACATCCTGGTCAACAACGCGGGGATCACCGTTGACAAGATGGCCATGAAGATGTCGGTGGAAGACTGGAACACCGTTCTTGCCGTGAACCTCTCGGGCTCGTTCTTCATGGCTCAGCCGGCGCTGGAGCACATGGTGGAGCGGGGAACCGGCCGGATCATCTTCGTCTCATCGGTCATCGGTGAGACCGGGGCGATCGGTCAGGCGAACTACTCCGCTTCCAAGGCAGGCATGCTCGGGCTGACCAAGACGCTGGCCAAGGAGGCTGCGTTCCTCCTGGCGCGGTCGGGCAAGCGCGACGACGACGGGGTGGGTATCACGGTGAACACGGTGACGCCCGGCTACGTGTCCACCGAGATGTTGGAGAACGTTCCGGAGAAGGTGTTGGAGAAGATCAAGCTGCAGATCCCGTTGGGCCGGCTGTGTCGTCCCGAGGAGATTGCCCGTGTGGTCCACTTCCTGGCAGCCGACGCATCCGCCTACATCACGGGTCAGGTGTGGGGTGTCAACGGCGGCCTGGACATGTAGCAAGATGGTCGCCATACCGGATGCTTGACATGCCAAGCAACCGGTATGTATGTTGTGCGTGTGCCGGATTTGCCGTGCACCTTGCATGAACTCAAGGAGATCACGATGGCAACAACCACCAAGCCCACCACGACCGAGATGCCTGCGCTGGCCCAGAAGATCCGCGAGCAGCTGGTCTCCACCGTCCGTCAGGGTCAGCAGCTCTCCGTCGACGCCGCCCAGACCTGGGTCAAGGTCGTTTCGGTGCTTCCCATTCCGGACCTGCCCGCCGTCCCGGGCATCCCGGCGCTGCCCGGTGTCGAGGCCGCAACCAAGTACACCTTCGATGTGGCCGCCGACCTGCTCACCGCCCAGCGCGAGTTCGCACTGCAGCTGGCGAGCGTGTTCGTGCCCCAGCAGTCGGCCTGATCGCAGTCCCGGATTCGGCGACGACGCAGGACAAGGACGAGCTGATGGCAGCAGGAGAGAGTGACCCCCGGCGGATGCTGGGGGCATTCATCCGCGCGCAGCGACAGATGGCCAATCTGTCGCTGCGCCAGCTGTCTGCCCTGACCGAGGTCTCCAACCCCTACCTGAGCCAGGTCGAGCGCGGGCTGCACGAGCCGTCCGTCCGGGTGCTCAAGTCGATCGCTGACGCGTTGAACGTGTCGGCTGAGACGTTGTTCGAGCATGCGGGACTGATCAGTGGCACCCAAGTCCTGGACGACGAGGCCACCGAGGCGGCGATCCGGGCCGACCGGCGGCTCACCGAAGCGCAACGCCGCGCGATGCTCGGCGTCTATCGCAGCTATGTTGAGGGCAACACCGAAGAGTTGTGAACCCAGCCTGCGGTGCAGTGACCTTTCTCGTGCACAGCTATTGAGGAGTTCGACACCATGAACGAAGTTCCGAGTCCGGAGTCCGTGGGGCGTGCGATCCTGGAGCGCCTGGGCGTGGCCGAGGATCCGATGACCGGTGCCGATCCGGTTTCGTTCCTGCGCTCTCTGGGTGCCGCGGGCGTCGCGCTGGTGAAGAACCCGTCAGGGACGGTCGCCGCCAACAGCCGGATGGCGATCGGTCTGGCCGCGGCCGTGCGTGCGGCCGCGGGGCGCGCGGTGGGTAGTGACGTGTCCGGCCCGGTCGCTCCCGCAGCCGGCGACAAGCGGTTCACAGACCCGGCATACGAGGACAACCCTTTGTACTTCCTGCTGATGCAGGACTACCTGCTCAGCGGTCAGCTCGTCGACGAGCTGCTCGATGCGGCGGGGTTGGAGGCCACGCAGGACCTCAAGGCGCGGTTTGTGGCCAAGTTCATCGTCGACGCCTTGGCTCCCACCAACACCTTGCCAGGCAACCCGGCGGCGCTTCGCGAGGCGTTCGACACCGGTGGCAAGAGCGTGGTGCGGGGCGCGATGAACATGCTGGACGACGTACGAAACAACGGGGGATGGCCCTCGCAGGTCGACGCCACGGGGTTCGAGGTCGGCGTCAACATGGCTGCCACTCCGGGTGCCGTGGTCTATCGCAGCGACCTGATCGAGCTGATCCAGTACGAGCCACAGGTCAAGGCGGTCCACGCGGTGCCGCTGTTGTTCTGCCCGCCGTGGATCAACAAGTACTACATCATGGATCTGGCCCCCGGTAAGAGCCTGATCGAGTGGGCCGTCCAGCACGGTCACACCTGCTTTGCGATCAGCTACCGCAATCCCGACGCGAGCATGCGCGACGTGGACTTCGAGGACTACCTTCGCCAGGGCCCCCTGGATGCGGTCCGGGTCGTGCGCGAGATCACCGGAGCGGCCGAGGTCAACACCGTCTCTGTGTGCCTGGGCGGGACGTTGACCGCGATTGCGCTGGCCCACAACGCCGCGATCGGCGATCATTCGATCAAGTCTGCGACCTTCCTGAACACGCTGACCGACTTCAGCATCCCGGGCACGCTGGGCGTCTTCACGGATGAGGCAACGATCTCCGGCCTTGAGAAGCAGATGGCCAAGGAGGGTTTCCTTGACTCGGACAAGATGGCCCACACCTTCGATGCGTTGCGCGCCAACGACCTGGTCTTTGCCTACGTGGTGAACAACTGGCTCCTGGGCAAGAAGCCGCCGGCCTTCGACCTG
>DATCQG010000226.1:0-7622 GCA_036569625.1 Dermatophilaceae bacterium
CGGCCACTGGAACTTCACGGTGGCGGCCGCCAAGGCGTCCCGGATGACGGGGATCTGGGCGAGGCTGAAGACCACGATGATGATCAGGTATGGCGCGTACGCCCTGAAGACCTCGGTGCGGCTGTCATGGTGGTTGCGGTCGCGGGCGGCCATCTCGGCGACGGTCCCGCTGCCCTGCCCGATCGGGTGGTCCGGATTGCCGCCTGCCGCGCCGACCGCGACGCTGGCGCGAGAGCCGCCCGACATGACACTTTCGCTGACGACGGTCTCGACCTCCGGCGCCTCCACGTAGGGGGCGGCCGGTCGCCATACGCGCAGCAACAGCACCACGGAGGCGGCGGCGGCGAGCGAGGCGACGATGTCGGTGAGCGGGGTCGAGATGAAGTTGGAGGTCACGAACTGGGCGAGGGCGAACGTGATGCCGCAGGTCAGCGTCGCCGGGAGCGTCGCGCGGACGCCGCGCCCCTTGTCGATGATGAAGACAAGCGCCATCGGGACGAAGAGCGCGAGCAGCGGCGTCTGCCTGCCGACGATCTGCGCCAGGTGGTGCTCGTCGATGCCGCTGACCGTGGCCAGCGTGGTGATCGGTATGGCAAGGGCCCCGAAGGCAACCGGCGCGGTGTTCGCGACCAACGCGACCACGGCGGCCTTGATCGGCTTGAGCCCCAACGCAATCAGCATGACGCTGGTGATGGCGACGGGGGTGCCGAAGCCGGCAAGCGCCTCGAGCAGTGCGCCGAAGCAGAAGGCGACGATGACCGCCTGGATCCTTTGGTCGTCGCTGATCTTGGCGAATGACCGCCGCAGGACGTCGAAGTGGCCGGTCACCACGGTCATGTTGTAGACCCAGATCGCGTTGATGACGATGAACAGGATCGGGAAGAACCCGAAGGCGGCGCCCTCGGTGCTCGCCATGAGGGCCTGGCCGGCTGGCATCGAGTAGGCGAAGATCGCCACCGCCAGGGAGACCACCAGCGAGATCAGCGCCGCTTTCCAGGCCGTCATCCGCAGCACCCCGAGCAGGATGAACAGCGTGAGGAGGGGGAGCATGGCCACGAGCGCCGTAAGGGCAAGCGATCCGGACAGTGCATCGAGTACTGGGCGATACATGGGTCACCTTGTCTTTGCTGGGATAGGGGTGGTACCTGTTACTGCGAGCAGAGTTGGGGCCGAGCAGGAGGTGCGACCATGGCGGTGCGCTCGGCTGCTGGCATCAGCGGCGAGGGCTGCCTGATCATCGGGTCTCCAGTCGTATGGTCTGACCAAATCGTTGGATTGACCATAGTGGTAGAACTCACAGGTGTCGAGAGTTTTGGGCAACGACTTTTGGCCAGGGCGGGAATAAAGCCATGACGTATGCATTTGAGTCGCGACCGCTCGCACCAGAGACCTGGGCCGATCTCGAGGCGCTGTTCGACCTACCTGGCGGCTCGATCGTGCGTGGCTGCTGGTGCATGTACTACCGCAAGAGCGGCACAGTGACGGTCAGCGTCATCGCCGGTCCGGACAACAAACGTCAGCTGTGCGAGCTCGTCGATGCCGGTGTGGTGCCCGGTCTTGTTGGCTACGTGGATGGGGCGCCAGCCGGGTGGATCAGCCTTGGGCCTCGCGAAGACTACGCAAAGCTGCAGCGGTCTCCGATCATGAAACCGGTGGACGACGCCGAGGTGTGGTCCGTCGTATGTACTTACGTCGCAAGGCCTTTCCGAGGCCAAGGTGTCCAGCACCGACTCCTGCAGGCTGCGATCAAGTACGCCAGGGCGCAGGGGGTCCGGATCCTCGAGGCCTATCCGGTCGACAAACCGGAGCGAAGCCACGACGACTTCATGTTCTTCGGGTCACGAAGCCTCTACGAGCGGGCCGGCTTCACCGAAGTCGTACGCCGCTCGCCGACGCGAGTCGTCATGCGGCGCAACCTTCGTCCAGCCTCCGTGCGTCCGGCTCGTGGATGAGCAGAGAGAGCAGCAGCGCGAGAACCGGCAGCCCGATGAACGTTGAGAGCGTGAACCGCAGGCCCATGCTGTCGGCGATCCGGCCGAAGACGGGGCTGAACAGTCCGCCGACGGTGACAGCAAGCCCCACCGTGACCCCGCTGGCGGTGCCGATCCGGTTGGGCAGGTAGTCCTGACCCATCACGACGAAGACGCTGAACGGCATGAAGCTGCCGATGCCGATCAGCACCACGAACATCAGCGCGATCGCCTGGTTGCCCGCCAAGACCAGTCCGAGCAGACCGGGGAGTGCGAGCATGAAGCCGATCCGGATGCTGAGCAGCCTGCTGAAGCGATCGGCAGTCCACCCGCCGAGCAAGGTGCCACCGGCGCCTGCGACCAGGAACACCGTCAGCGCCGCACCGCCTTGTCCCGGCGAGGCCCCGAGCTGACGGATGAAGTACAGCGCCAGGAACGACGAGAGCCCGAAGAACAGGATCGAGCGCACCACGACGACCGCCGTGAGCCGCAGGAACGCGGGCCAGTCATCGGCCCCGGTGGGCATCGTGTGGGTTCGCCGCGCCCCGACCCGCCCGTCCAGCACCGTGTCGAGCCTGCTGAGCAGCAGCAGCGCCATCAGCACGGCGGGCAGCACCAGCAACCAGGTTCCCCGCAACCCTCCGGCGAGCAGGACCAGAGTGGTGACCGTCGACCCGAGGGCGAATCCCGCGTTCCCGCCCAGCGCGAACACGCTCATCGCCCGGTTGCTGTTGCCCGCAGCCTGCCGGGCTCCACGTGCGGCTTCGGGGTGGAAGGCGGCGACGCCGAGCCCTGAGAGTGCGAGAACCGCCCACGTGAGCAGGTAGCTCGAGAACAGGCCCGACAGGCCGGCCCCGATCCCGGCAGTGAGTATGCCGGCGGGGATCATCCAGCGCCGCGAGCCACGGTCCGTCCACCAGCCGAAGAACGGCTGGGCGACCGAGGAGAGCATCGTCGCGGCGAGCGTGAGCCCGGCAACCGCGGCGTAGCTGTAGTGCCGCTCGAGAACGAAGAAGGGCAGCAGTGCCGGCACGACGCCCTGGTACATGTCATCGACAACGTGCGCCGACGACATCAGGGCAACCCCGCGCCGATTCACGTCCGGCCCCGCGGCAGGCCGGACTCGGGGCGCACCGCGATCTCCGAGACCGTTCAGCATTGCTCTCCAACCTCCTTCGGATCGTGACCTTCGTCCTTGACATGGCTATTCGTCAACCATTAGACCAAGGGCTAGCCAATCTGCCATTGCCGACATACCTGACCATGGGAGCGCGTGTGCCTGGATCGCTGCCGCTCGATGGTATCCGCGTGGCGGACTTCACCCAGGCGTTGTCGGGCCCATACTGCACCATGCTGCTCGCCGACCTCGGGGCCGACGTGGTCAAGGTCGAGCGGCCAGGGCGGGGCGACGACTCGCGGCACTGGGGGCCGCCCTTCGTGGGCGACACCGCGGCATACTTCCTGGCGGTCAACCGCAACAAGCGAAGCCTCGAGCTGGACCTGCGCTCGCCGGGTGGGCGCGAGGCAGCCGCGGCGCTCGTGGCCAAGAGTGATGTCGTCGTGGAGAACTGGCGGCCCGGCACGTCGGCCCGTCTTGGTCTGGACGCCGCCACGTTGAGAGAACGCCATCCCCGGCTGGTGCACTGTTCCATCTCCGGGTTCGGCAGTGACGGCCCTCCGCGCGCGGGCTACGACCAGATCGTTCAGGGCATGTCGGGGTGGATGAGCCTCACCGGCGACGGGGCGGGCGAGCCCATCAAAGCGGGCGTTCCGGTCGGTGACATCTCGGCGGGCATGTTCGCCGCCCACGGCATCATGGCGGCGCTGTTCAAGCGGGAGCGCACCGGCGAGGGCTCGGTCGTGGACGTCGCGATGCTCGACTCCCTCGTCGCGATGCTCGCCTACCAGGCCACCCGTTTCTTCGCGACCGGTGTTCCACCCCTTCGCGAGGGCAACCAGCACGCGACGATCGCGCCGTACGGCACCTTCCCGACGAAGGACGGCAGTCTGAACGTGTGCGTCGGCAACGACCAGCAGTTCCAGCGGCTGTGCGTGGCCCTGAATGCCCAGCAGCTGGGCGGCGATTCGCGCTACCAGACCAACCCCCTGCGCCTGGAGCACCGTGAGGAGCTCACCGACGACCTCTGCAAAGTATTCCGTGGGCTCACCAGTGCGGACCTCCTCGAGAGGCTGGAGCTGGCCGGAGTCCCCGCCGGGCCCATCCGCACCCTCGATGAGGTCTTCGCCGACGAGGACGTCCAGCGCCGCTCGCTGCAGCTGAGGGTTGAGCACGAGCAGCTGGGCGAGGTGAGCGTCCCTGGCGGTCCCTGGCGGATCGACGGCGAGCCCGTCAGCGCACGACTTCCTCCACCGGTCCTCGGCCAGCACACTGCCCAGATCCTCGAGGAGCTCGGGCTGAGCGGCCGGCCCCCAGCGCCCGCCGACCATCGAACGGGGATCTGAGCATGGACACCACCGAGATCAGGCTCGAGCGCCCCAGCGACTCGACCGCCTACGCAACGCTGCGGATCGTCCGGCCAGAGGTCGGCAACGCGCTCAGCAGGGTGGGCGCCGATCAGCTCGCTGACGCGGTCGACCTCCTGGCGGCTGACCCTCCCGCCGGCGTCATCGTGGCAGCCGAGGGGGAGAGGTTCTTCCTGTGCCGGCGGAGACCTCAAGGACTACCGCGAGCTGACCGACCGCGAGAGCGCCTTCACGGTCTCGATGCGCATGCACGACCTCCTCGGGCGCTTGCGCGCGTTGCCCGCCCTGGTGGTCTGCGCAATCGAGGGCGCTGCCATCGGCGGTGGCACAGAGCTGGCCCTGGCCTGCGACCTGCGCATCGCCGGCGCAAACGCCACCGTCGCCATGCCGCAGAGCCGGCTCGGCGTTACCCTCGGCTGGGGCACGGCACCCTGGTTGCTCGAGGCGGTCGGACGCGGCCGCGCCGTGGAGCTGCTCATGACCGGACGAACCGTTGACGCCAAGGAGGCTGCGGCGCTCGGCCTCGTGAACGCCGTTGTCCCCGCAGGCCAGGCGGAGTCAGCCGCCAGGGAGCGGATCGGGCAGGTCGCCGCTGCCTCACCGTCCGCGGTCGGCGCCGTCAAGAGGTGCTCGCCCCCTCGGCCAGCACAGCAGACGTGGCCCGGATCTTCGCCGAGCTGTGGGTTGGCGACGACCATCGCGCCGCCGAGGCGGCCTGGCGAGAGCGGCCGCGGTGAAGGTTCCAGTGACCAAAGTTCCAGTGACCAAGGTTCAGCGGCTGAGCGCCCTCGAGCTGGTCGACGTCACCCTGGATGACGGCTCGTTCGTCCGCTGGGACACCGCGCCGGTCACCGTGGTCGCCGACGAGATGTATGCCGCCGAGCTGGATGGCGCTCGCGAGCGCAGCGGCCTGGACGAAGCGGTGGTGACCGGCGAAGGGATGATCCGCGGGAGGCGGGTGGCCCTGATCGCGTGCGAGTTCGCCTTCCTGGCCGGATCCATCGGCGTAGCGGCCGCCGAGCGGCTCGTCGTCGCCATCGAGCGGGCCACTGCACAGGGGCTGCCACTGCTGGCGGCCCCCATCTCCGGCGGGACCAGGATGCAGGAGGGGACCGTCGCCTTCCTCCAGATGGTCAAGATCGCCGCCGCGGTCGCCGCGCACAAGGCTGCCGGCCTGCCGTACCTCGTCTACCTGCGCAACCCCACGACGGGTGGAGTGCTCGCCTCGTGGGGATCGCTCGGGCACGTGACCGTGGCCGAGCCCGGCGCGCTGGTGGGCTTCCTGGGCCCGCGCGTCTATGAGGCGCTGTACGCCGAGCCGTTCCCGCCCGGCGTGCAGAGCTCGGAGAACCTCTATGCGCACGGCCTGGTGGACGCCGTCCTCCCACCGGAGGAGCTGGCGGCGATCACCGACCGGGCGCTGAACGTGCTGCTGTCACCGCGCGAGGGTCTGCCAGATGTGGTGGAGCCTCCACGTGAGGACCTCGCCGACGTCCCGGCCTGGGAGTCGATCACCCGATCCCGCCGCGAGGACCGGCCCGGCATCCGGCGCCTATTGCGTTTTGCCGCAACGGACATCGTCCCCCTCAGTGGCACCGGGGAGGGCGAGACCGACCCGGGGCTGATGCTGGTGCTGGCTCGTTTCGGCGGGGCGCCCTGTGTCCTGTTGGGCCAGGACCGGAGGGGGCAGACACTCAACCGCCCGATGGGCCCGGCGGCGCTGCGCGAGGCACGACGGGGGATGCGCCTGGCGCGTGAGCTGAAGCTGCCTCTCGTCACCGTCATCGACACCCCGGGTGCGGCGCTGTCGAAGGAGGCCGAGGAGGGCGGTATGGCGGGGGAGATCGCCCGCAGCCTCGCCGAGCTGGTCACCCTGCAGGCGCCGACCGTTGCGGTTCTGCTCGGTCAGGGCAGCGGGGGAGGAGCGCTGGCGCTGGTCCCGGCCGACCGGGTGGTGGCCGCTCAGCACGCGTGGCTCTCCCCGCTGTCGCCGGAGGGCGCGAGCGCGATCGTGTACCGGGACACCGATCATGCGCCAGAGATGGCGCAGAGGCAGGGCGTGCGGTCCAGCGACCTGCTGGCGGCCGGGATAGTCGACCGGATCGTCGCGGAGCGCCCGGACGCGGCGGACGAGCCAGAGGAGTTCTGCAACCGGATGGGAGCCGTCCTGCAGTACGAGCTGGTCAGACTGCTGCAGGCCGACCCCGCCGAGCGGTATGCCGCTCGGTTGAGCCGGTACCGGCGGCTCGGCCTCTGACCGTGCCTCAGCCGGGGATGATCAGCGACTTCCCGGTGGTACTGCGGCTCTCCAGGTCCTCGTGCGCCTGGCGGGCCTGGTCGAGGGTGTAGCGCGCACCGACCCGCACAGACAGCGCCCCTGAGGCGACCCACTCGAACAGCTCGCGTGAGCGTTCGACCAGCTCGTCGCGGGACGCGATGTGGTGCCCGAGCATCGGCCTGGTGAAGAACAGTGAGCCCTTGGAGTTCAACAGCTGCGGATCAATGGGAGCCACCGGGCCGCTCGCCGCGCCAAACAGCACGAACATGCCTCGGGGGCGCAGGCTGTTGATGCTCCCGTCGAAGGTCGCACGTCCGACGCCGTCGTAGACGACGTCGACCTTGTGGCCGTCGGTGAGGCGTGAGACCTCGGAGGCGACGTCCTCCCTGTCATAGCGGATGACCTCTGCGGCGCCGGCCTCACGGGCGAGAGCCGCCTTGTCCTCGCTGGATGTCGTCGCGATCACGCGAACGCCTTGGGCGGTGAGCACCTGCGTGAGCAATCGCCCGACCCCACCAGCGGCCGCATGGACGAGCGCCGTCTCGCCGGACCGCACGGGATACGTCGAGCGGGTCAGGTAGTGCGCGGTCATGCCCTGAAGCAAGACAGCGCCAGCGGTCTCGTCGTTGATGCCAGCAGGAACAGGGACCGCACGGGCGGCCGGGAGGATGACCTGTTCGGCGTACCCGGCACCGGGGACCATGGCCCATGCGACGTGGTCACCTTCGTGGAAGTCGGACACGTCGGCACCGACCGCGCTCACGACCCCGGCGCCCTCGGAGCCGACGATGAACGGCGTGGGGAACTGGTAGGCGCCGGTGCGGTAGTAGACGTCGATGAAGTTGACTCCTGCCGCCGCCACGTCGACGCGCAGCTGACCAGGTCCGGGC
>DATCQG010000227.1:0-15257 GCA_036569625.1 Dermatophilaceae bacterium
CGGCAACCTCCATAGATGACGTTCTCCAGGTGCTTCCAGTAAACGTCGATCCCCTCGAAGCCAGCCGCCCGCAAATAATCCAGTTGTTGCGTAAGGGGGATCATGAAGCGCGTGTGATTCTCGTAGCGAGACTGCTCCTGCGGCGTTCGATGGAGGCGCTTGCTCGCCGCCTCGGGATCTTGGCGATCGTTTACCCGCTCCCAGGCAGCTTCAACAACGGCATCCGCGGAGCTCACCGGGTCGTAGTTGAGGTACCAGCCGCCGGGGACCAGGTGCTCAAAGATCTCGGCGAACAGACCCTTCTTTCGGTGATCGGGCATGTGGTGGATGCACAACGAGGTCACGACCGCGTCGACCGTCGCCGGAATCGCCACGGGCCAGTTGTCCGTCGACATGTCGAATTCGACGTACTGGAAGCGCCCTGAGAAGGGCTCCATCTCGCGCTCGCCTTCACCGATCATCTGAGGTGAGAAGTCGGCGAGAATGGCGGTGCTCCGTGGATACAGACCGAGGATCCCTCGCGCCGCCGCCCCTGTCCCCGCTCCCAGATCAAGGAAGGTGAATGCGTCCTGCTCGCCGAATGGGAGTAGCTCACCCATGAACCGCCACTGCGCCGCGCGCGCTCGCTCACGCTCTGCCGCGGTCGCCGTCCAGTTCTGGGCAACCTCCTCGGACTTCCAGATGGCTTCGTTCGTGTCCGTCGACTGGTCCATCTGCAAGAGACTATCTGCGGTCACTCTTCCCGCCTGTGGCTGGGCCTGGCTGATCCTGCAACCTCGCTGTTGGTGATTCCACTGGTTCTTCTTCGGGGCCCCCGGTGGGCGTGGTGGTCAGGTCGTCGCGACCGCTGGTGGTCGTGCGCACAGTCCGGTACCGCCACACCCAGAGGCGCGATTTTGCCGACGGCCGTTCGCCGGATCAGCGTGGGGTGGATAACGAGACTGCGAAGTCGCCAGCGGGATCGGTCCACCACCGCACTAGTCCCAGCCCGGCTCGCTCGAGATCCTGCAGGACACCTTCGCGGCGGAACTTGGCCGAGATCTCGGTTCGGATTTCTTCACCGTCGGTGAGGTGAACGTCGAGGTTCAGGTCGGCCAGGTGGACGACCTGTGGTCGGTTGGACCGCAGTCGCATCTCGATCCACTCCTGGTCGGCGTCCCAGAGTGCGACGTGGTCGAAGGCCGTGAGGTTGAAGTCGGCGCCCAGGTCGCGGTTGATCACGGCGAGAACGTTTCGGTTGAAGGCTGCGGTGACACGGCCGGGGTCGTCATAGGCGGCGACGAGCCGGGATTCGTCCTTGACCAGGTCGGTGCCGAGCAGGAACCAGTCGCCGGTTTCCAGCGTCGCGTGCACTTCCTCAAGGAATTCGGCGCGGCTTTCCGGATCGAAGTTGCCGATGGTTGAGCCGAGGAACGCGACCAGCCGCCGATCGTCCTTGGGCAGCAGCCGTAGGTGGTGTTCGAAGTCGCCGACGACCGCGAGCACGTCTAGGCCCGGGTAGTCGGCCGCGACCGCCTCGCTGGCTTCGGTGAGAACCGTGGCGTCCACGTCGAACGGCACAAACCGACGCAGCGTCCGCCCGGCGAGCAGGGCATCGAGCAAGAGCCGGGTCTTGTCCGAGGTTCCGCTCCCGAGCTCGATCAGGGTCTCGGCCCGGGTCAGCGCGGCGATCTCGGATGCGTGGGCATCAAGGATCAGGCGTTCCGTGCAGGTCGGGTAGTACTCGGGGAGCCTGGTGATCTGGTCGAAGAGCTCGCTGCCGCGCTGGTCGTAGAAGTACTTGGGTGGCAGCGACTTGGGCACGGCGGTGAGGCCTGCGCGGACGTCTTCGCGGAGCCTGTCGAGGTAGGACTCCGGTGGCAGGTGGGTGGCTATCGCAACGGTCATTGTCGGGGCTCCAGGGGGGTCAGGCTCATTCCGGTGATGGTCAGCTCGAGCAGGTGGCGGTCGGGAACGTCGACCCAGCGCGGGTCGTCGTCGTACGGTTCGCTGGCGACCACGTAGCCGTCCCCGTTGACCAGGTAGGACAGGGTGTCGCCCCAGGTGGTGGCGAGGATGTGTCGGCCGTTGGTGAGCAGCAGGTTCAGCCGAGCCTGCGGATCCCGACTTGCCACGTCCAGGACGGTTTGGGCCAGCGCGGCCGGCCCGGCGGCGAAGACGTGCTGCGCCAGCAGCGCGGAGTCACTCGTCGACTCGGCCAGGTGTGTGGCGACAGGAAGGACCGCCCGGTCGACCAGTCCGTTGTGCGACAGCAGCCATCGTCCGTCGGTGAACGGCGCTGCGGCACTCTCTTCGACGGGCATGCCGGGGGTGGCTGACCGGACCGCGGCGAGCACGCAGGACGACGACAGGACTGGCGCGACCGAGGCGAAGGACGCGTCGCTCCACATTGGCCGCGCCGAACGCCAGCGCGTCGGTTCGGGCCGGCCCGCCGGGTAGAAACCGACACCCCAGCCGTCCGCGTTGAGCCGGCCGTGCGCCTGGCGGCGTGGGGCGTAGGACTGCACGCGCAGTCCGTGGGGCGGGTCCAGGATCAGCGAGGCGAGCGTGCGCGGCTCCCCGAGCCAGGCGAGATGTCGACACATCTCAGACATCCCAGGCGAGCCGGACACCGCTGAAGATCTGCCGCCGGATGGGCAGGTCCCAGTTGCGAAACGACGGCCGGATGGTGCTGGGGGCGACCGCCCACGACCCACCCCGCAGCACCCGGAAGTCGCCGCCGAAGAACGGTGCGCTGTAGGCCGCGTAGAGCATCGGCGTGAAGCCCGGCCACGGGTGGAACTCCGAGGAGGTCCATTCCCAGACGTCGCCTATCATCTGCTCAACACCGTACGCCGACGTGCCCCCCGGGTAGGCGCCGACGTTTGCCGGACGCAGTGCGGTGCCGCCCAGGTTGGCCAGCGCCGGGGTTGCCTCCGGCTCGCCCCAGGGCCAGCGCCGTCGGCGGGCGGCGACCGGGTCCCAGGAGGCTGCCTTCTCCCATTCCTGCTCGGTCGGGAGCCGGGCGCCCGCCCACGCCGCGTACGCCTCGGCCTCGAAGAAGCAGACATGCTGGACCGGCTCGTCCGGCGGGATGTCCTCGACGTGTCCGAATCTGCGCCGGCTGCTGTCGGCCGCCCAGAACAGCGGCCGCTCCAACCCCGCCTCCACCCGGTGCTGCCAGCCGCGCGTCGACCACCAGCGTCGCTGGGCGTAGCCGCGATCGTCGATGAACCCCTGCCATTCACCGTTGGTGACGGGCAACCGCCCAATCCGGAAGGCCGGCACCTCAACAACGTGCGCCGGGCGTTCGTTGTCCAGCGAGGACGGCTCGTTGCCGGCGTCGACACCGAGCACGAACTCACCGGCCGGTACCAGGACCGCGTCGTGCGGCACATTCCGCCCCGGCGGCAGTAGGGTGCCCACGCCGAGCAGCGGAGGACCGTCGCGCAGCTGGTGGGTGGCCAGCATGGTCTCGTCGTGCTGCTGCTCGTGCTGCTCGACCATCACGAACGGGAAGAGCTCCTCGGTGCTCTCCAGCAGGTCGAGGATCCGGCCGCGGACGTCGGTGAGGAACCGCCGCGACTGCACCGGGGAGAGCAGCGGCAGTGAGGGACGCTCGTGCCGCGGATGCAGAAACGCGTCGTAGAGGCGGTCGATCTCGGCCGGCAGGACCCCCTCACGGGCGGCGTTGCCAGCGCGAAGCAGCCACAGGTCCTCCTGCTGCCCGACGTGGGCGAGGTCCCACACCAGCGGGCTCATCAGCGGACTGTGCTGGTGGGTCAGGTCAGGGTCGTCGAACTCGGTCAACGCAAGCGTGCGCCTCCGCGCAGATTCCAGGCCGCGGGCGATCTCGTCACGCATGAGCTTCCTCCTCCAAAGCGGCGAGGGGCCCGCGCAGCGCCCGCTCGCGCAGATCATCACCGGGTGTACGGCCCCGCCACACCATCTCGGCATACGCCTGCACCTGTGGCCGCAACTCCTCCGCGCAGCGCTCGGCTGCGATCTGCGCGCAGCGGCGAGCGGCGAGCCCCACCGTCCGGTGACGCAGACCGTCCCGCGCGGCAACCGTCCACCAACCCGCCACCGGCGCGCAGGCGTCCTCAGCCAGATCAGCCGCGCGCTCGTCGTCCATCAACGTCACGGTCAGCGCCGCCAGGGCCGGCCACCACCGGTTCGGCACCGCATCCAGACATCGGATCTCCAGGAAACCGCGGGGACGCACCGGCGGGAACAGCGTCGACAGGTGATAGTCAAGGTCCTCGAAACTCGGACGCCGCGACAGGGAGGCCGCGCCGGCCACCCAATCCGAGAACGGCACACGCCCGGTCACGGGGACCGCCGCGCCAGTGACCGGGTCGCGCACCAGCATCACCGGCGCGGCGAGCGCGTACGACGCCCAAGCCTCCGCCGGTCGAGCTCCCCCTTTCAGCGGCCCGCACCGGCTCGGGTCGATGTCCCCCCACACCTGCTGTCGCATCGACCGCCACCCCGAGGCACGGCCTGCCAGCAGCGGAGAGCACGCGGACAGGGCCACGAGAACCGGGCCGAGCGACTCGAGCCGTCTTAGCCGCGTCGCCCAGCCATCACGGGGCCCGGCCTCCAGGTTGACCTGTAGTGCGGCTGTGGCCGACATCATCGCCCGCCCCGCGACCCCGCACCCGAGAGCATCAAAGTGGCGCTCCATCGCCACATACCTGCCGGCCGGGTTGAGCCTGCGCACCGCACGGGCCGGGTCGGCGCCGACCGATGCAAGGCCAAGACTCGCAGCCGCCGCAGCCGCCGCGAGCACCTGGCGGTCGCCGCGCAACGCGGCAATCGCCCCAGCCACATCAGCCGCTGGCGGCGTGGACAGCTCGAGCTGACCGCCGGGCTCGACCGTCACCCGACTGCCGCCCGGCATGGCCGGCAGCCTGGACCGAAGCTCCGTCAGTTGCGCCCAGCGGACCTGTCGCTCAGGGCATTGCAGGTCGACGACATGGAATTCCAGCTCGAGACCGACCCGACCGATCGGCGATGCAGCCAGCGCCTGCGACACCACGTGCGAATGGGCATCGTCAAGCGACCCAATGGTGGGCTGCGCCAAGACGGGAACTTGCTGAGCGGCCATCCGCCCCCTCCAGGTCCGGACCGGTAGTCAAACGCCTACCGCGGGTCGGTGCGGGGGCGGCCTGATCGGCCGTCCTCAACCCCGATTCTCCCCCGGCCATCTCCTGCTTTCAACCCCCCGCGTTGACTCATCAATAGTGCGCGCGTAGGTGGGTTCGTTGACTCATCGAGAAGTGCGCGCGTAGGGCGCGCCTGCCGGACCTGGGCACGGGCTGCCGGTAGGTCTCGGTGATGGGACTGACCATGAGCCAACGGCAGGCAGTGACGAAGACGATCGCGACTCGGTACAGGAGGGCGAGCCGGGTGGAGAAGGGCGCGATCCTGGACGAGTTGTGCGCGACCACGGGCTGGCATCGCAACCATGCCCGTCGGGCGCTGGGGCGGGCGCTGGTGCCGAGGGTTGTGCGGCCGCCCCGGCCGCGGGCCCCGACGTATGGGGCGGACGTGGTGGTGGCGTTGCGGTTTTGTTGGGCGGTGCTGGGTGCGCCGACGGGTAAGCGGCTCGCGCCGGTGATGGGTGAGCTGGTGGCCACGTTGCGCCGTCTCGGGGAGCTGGAGGTCAGCGACGAGCTGGTTGGGGCGTTGACCGCGATGTCGGCGGCCACGATGGACCGGCGCCTGGCGCCGGATCGGGTTGCGATGAGGTTGCGTGGGCGTAGCCATACCAAGCCTGGGTCGCTGCTCAAGGATGCGATCCCGATCCGGACCTGGGCGCAGTGGGATGACGCGGTGCCCGGTTTTGTCGAGATCGACCTGGTCGGTCATGAGGGCGGCAACGCGGTTGGGGAGCACGCGTACACGCTCACGGTGACCGATATCGCTACCGGTTGGACGGAGAACCGGTCGGTGCCGAACAAGGCCCAAAAGTCGGTCGTCGCAGCGTTGGAGGACATCTCAAAGGTCATGCCGTCCCGCTGCTGGGATCGACTCTGACAACGGCACGGAGTTCATCAACTACCACCTGCTGGCCTGGTATGAGGACAGGAAGCTCACCTTCACCCGCTCGCGTGCAGGCAACTGCAACGACGGTGCCCATGTTGAGCAGAAGAACTGGGCGGTGGTACGAACGGTGGTGGGCTACCACCGCTACGACACGAGGGGCGAACTGTTGCTACTGAACAAGATCGGGGTGCTGCAGTCGCAGATAACGAACTACTTCCTGGCCCAGCAGAAGCTGATCTCCAAAGTCCGCGACGGCGCGAAGGTCACCAAGCGGTACGACGTGGCGACCACTCCGCACCGGCGATCCGAGCGGCACGAGAGGGTCAGCGACCAGGACAAGGCGATCATGCAAGACACCTTCGCCGTGCTGAACCCGGCCGCGATCCAGCGCCAGATCCAAGCCCTCACCGCCGAGCACCTGGCCCTGACCACCAGCAAGGCCGCCGCCCGCACCAGACCCTGGCCCACCCCCAGAACAGGGCGCGCGCCGGGCCGGGTGGCGGCGTCGTGACCGGCCCGGACCCTCAACAACCTGTTGACACTGCACCGGTCTGCTACTGCGCGCGCATCACGCCCTCCGGCCCCGGTGCACGCGTACAACAACGCTTTGCGCGCGCATCCGCACGTGAGTCAACGAAGAGGGCTACGCGCGCATATTGACATGAGTCATTAGGCCCCCACACCGGCACGATTACCCGGTAGCGCGATTCTCGGAGTCGAACCGTCTGAGCCCATCTGCCAGTGCCGCCGTGAGCTTCGGCGATCGCCGAGACGATGCGCTCGGGACGGCTCTGATCAAGCGCTGAGGCTTTGGCGCCGACCGCCGCCCGTGAACGCCTCGAGGTCGACCTTGGTCGAGAGGGGTCTGGGCGCGGCTGGCTTTGCCGTGACAGTGACGGCTGACGGTCCGGCCGCTCTCGCCCAGGCACAGACCGGCCAGTTCGACCTGATGATCCTGGACATCGGCTTTCCCGGGTGCGACGGCTTCGACATCCTGCAGACCCTGCGAGGTGAGGGGAACCCCATCGCGGTCATCGTGCTCACCGCCCGGGACTCGGCCGCCGACACCCTGCGTGGTCTGGAAGGGGGCGCCGATGACTACATGTCCAAGCCGTTTCGCTTCGATGAGCTGCTGGCACGGGTGCGACTGCGTCTGAAGGATGGGCAGCCCGGGCGGTTGGCCTGTTGCAGGTGCGCGGCCTGGAACTCGATCTGAAGACCCGCCGGATCAGCGTCGACGGGACCAGGTTCGACCTGTCGGCACGCGAGTTCGCACTGGCTGAGGAGTTCTTGCGCCACCCCGATCAGGTGCTCAGCCGAGAGCAGCTGCTCAGCCGGGTGTGGGGGCTCGATTTCGACCCTGGCTCGAACGTGGTCGAGGTGTATGTCCGTTACCTGCGCGCCAAGATCGGCGCCGCCCGGATCGAGACAGTGCGCGGAATGGGCTATCGCCTGAAGTAATGCATTGGTCTGTCCGGGACGAAGGTGAACCCCTCAGCACGTCGGTCCATGCCATTTGCCAACACGGAATGTAACGGTGGCATTACACAGTGGACGGCGTGCCGCTTTGCGACACGCCGTCCACTGTTACTTCACCCGCGATATGTCTAACCAGACACCGAGCAGCGCGAAGCAATTGCCTGCTCCCACGACCTACCGCATCATGGCGGCAGAGCCACTCATGCCGGCAGAGCTGTGAGGGGCACTACTGTGCATGACTGCGTGATTCGCGGGCAGCATCTGCGGAGCTGGTCGCGCGACCTGGCCGACACTGACGTGCATCATGACGTGCGTTCTTGCCGGAGTCGTGGCGTGCGCGACGTCCTGTGCGCTCGGGTGGGCCGCATTGGCTCCGAACAGGCCCCTGGCGTTGGTGTTGGCGTGCGCTACGGCAGTGGTGCTGGCATGCGCTGCCGCTGGCCCCGCGCCGCTGACCTGGAGAACCCGACCCGGGGCATCCGCAGCCGTCGGCGATCCGGTGGCAGCGTACGCACCCCCGGCGACCATTGCGACGCCGAGCAGGCTTGCGGCTCCGGCCACGACCACCTTGGTGGATATCTTCATCATGTCTTCTACCCTTCATTCCAACGCCCCGGTGCGGGTCGTTGCAATCACTCTCTCAGCGCGCTGTGAGCTGACCAGTAGAGCCAGATGAGACAGTTCTTATCCCCGGGAAAAGGCACGCGGCTACCTGTCGGCTGCGGCCATTCGCCCCCTCGGGCGCAATCAGCGTCGCTGATCGTGGTCGTTTTGGCCCACCCCACGGCGGAAGAGCATTTACGCCCCAGCGGCGGTGACGATGGCGTCGGTGAGGAAGCCGGCAATCAGTCCCATGAGCAGCCCATAGGCCAAGAGGTCTGGCCTGCGGGTCTTGGCCGCGACGCTGACCAGCTGCGTTACGACATACAGGATGGATCCGGCAGCCAGGGTGAGGAAGACGACGCTGACGGCCTCGCTGGTGAAGCCATGCCCGACGACGGTCCCCACGAAGGTAGGGCCGCCGCCGATGGCGCCCATCGCCAGCAGAAACCTCCAGCTGGGCCGTCGCAGGTTGCCTTCGGGGTCGACGTCGCCCGCGAGGGGGGCAACGATGCCGAAACCCTCCGTGGCGTTGTGCAGCCCGAAGCCGATGACGAGCAATAGTGCCAGGGCTAGCTCCCCGCTGGCGGCTGACTGACCGATGGCCAGACCCTCGGCGAAGTTGTGCAGACCGATGCCGACCGCAATCAGCAGCGAGAGCCGGCGGGCGTCCGACCATGAGGCGATCCGGCTTGGGCGTCGAGCCTGCAGCTCGCCGACGGCCATCGCCCCTGGGCCGTGACTGCCAGAAGCTGCAGTCGACATCTGTGCCCCCGAGATCCGCCGGGCCATCCAGCTCTCGTAGTAGACCAATGACAACAAGCCGACGGCCAGGCCTCCGGCGAAGAGAAGGCCATAGCCGGCGGCCGTTCCCAGTCCACCCTTGCCGGCGTGGACCGAGGCCAGGGCGTCATCGATGGGAGCCCAGGCGTGAGTGAACACGTCCCAGACCAGGAAGAACAGTACGCCGATGGCGGTCGCGTTCAGCAGCGCCCGAAGGGAGGGTGCGGGTCTGCGCAGTCGACCAATCGGCAACCCCAACAAGATGGTCACGCCGGCGACGAAGCCAAGCAGCATGGTCGACATCAAACTCATTGAATTACCTCAACTTCAGATGTTGCACGGGAAAAGGTCTGTAGGTTCCGAGCGGGCGGACGAAAGTGGCTTACACGAACCGCATGAAGGCGAGATCCGGCACTGCCTCGAGCCTGACCTTCGATGTTGGCCACTGTCCCGAGCCGGATACCCATCTCGTTCACGCGGAAGGCGCCCGCTGGGGGCGGTGATAACCCCGTGTCACCCAACTCCGCACCCGGCGGACTCTCTCGCATCGTCATGTCTGCACCGTAGGCGGTGAGGTAAGGCTTACCTTGGGACCTTGGTCCCGTCTTCGATGTTGGCCACATCACCAAGCCGGGGCCGCATTGACCATGAAGTTCCCGTCACTCCCCCTCGAGCGGACATGAAGCCGGGGGACTAAAAGGAACAGACCCAGGCTCACCGAGCCGCGCCGGACGAACCGTACGCACCGCTATCGTGCTCACTACGCCATGTCCCGCGCTCAATAGCACAGAGCGAACAGTGGTCCCCCGTTCGGGACGAAGAGGGAAGTAGGACGAAGAGGGAAGTAGTTGATGACGTCCCGGTGGGTGTCCACGCCTCCAGCAACGTGGATCTGGGTAGTGGAGGTCTCTCATTCAAGAGTGTTCATTTTCGTCCTTCCAACTCGACGCGGGTGGGCGGCACGAACCAGCCGAGGCGAGCGGACAAGACAGTGATGGGTGCCTTATGGCGCACGCCCCTAAGAGGTCACAACCCCTATGACGGTGAGTGCAAAGCGAGTCCCGCAGCGGACCGAGCGACAGATCCCGTTGAAGACCCGAGGTCAGTCATTTTTTGGGTCAGGACGGCCGCTGCCGGGCTCGTCTTCATTCTCACTGTCAGGTCCGGTAGAGCTCGTCGAGGGTGTCCGCCGCGTCCAGGTCGTGCAGCGGCTGGGCGTGGGCGTATATCCGCAGCGTGGTGTGGGCGTCCGCGTGCCCGAGCCGATACTGGGCCTGAAGGATCTGCCCGCGGCTGACCAAGGCGGTCGCCACAGAGTGCCGGAGCCGGTGCAGAGTGACCTCGGGCATTCCCGCGGCGGCGCACAGCTGTGCGAACCAGTGCCCGAGCCCGCACGTGGTCAACCGGGTGCCGTGGCGGAGGTCGGTGGAGAACAACCACGGCCCGAACCCGCCACTCCCGGACCTGGCCATCCACTTCTCGACACTGGTCTGCCACAGGTCGGAACTCGTGGGCCCCAACGTCAGGCGCCGCACCCTCCCAGTCTTGGTCGGCCCGATCACCTCACCGGACGCGGCTCGCTCAATCGTCAGGACCCGCCCGTCCAAGTCTGCCAGCTGTAGCGCCGCGAGCTCACCGCGGCGGGCGCCAGTATCGGCGGCTAGGCGGCACAGCAGCAGGACCTGTTCGGCCCGGTGCAAGTCGGCCCCGGCCCGCCCCGCGCCGACGTCAACAGCCAGCAGGTCGCGCTGGACGCCGACGGCCCCCTCGGCATAGCCCAGCAGCGCGACGACCTGCTCGACCGGGACGTGTGAGCGAGTCCTCGGCTGCGGTGGGCCCCGCATGACATCCAACGGGCAGCTGTCCAAGATCCGCTCCGTATAGGCCCATCCCAAAGCCGAGCGCAACACCCGAACCCTGGCCCACACGGTCGCCTCACCGGCTCCCCCGCGCAGCCAGCCCGTGCAAGCCAGCCTCACCAAAGCCGGCGTCAGGGTGCTCGCCCGCCGGCGGCCCAACGGGTCAGCGACCAAGAAGCCGACGACCGAGCGGTAGCCGGCCACCGTCGAGGGCCGCCACCCATGGTCGGTTCCCAACCACGTCTCCAGCAACCGGGCCAAGCTCACAGCAGGATCGGCACGCCGGGCGACCCGCACCAAGGTGGCCACGGCAGCCCAACGTGCTAACTGCTCGGCTGCTTCGGCGGAATCGCCGCGCACCGTCACGGACCGCTGCCGACAGTGACCGCTGATCGGGTCAGCGCCCAACGCGACGCGGACCTCCCACACTCCCGGTCGCCGCTGACGCAGCGACCCCGAACCACGAGGACTATTCATCCACCACGGTAGACACCACCAGGGGCATCCGGCCATCCCTACATCGATGTAGGGATGGATGTAGGGATACCTCCCAGCCCAACGCGTTCATGCCTCGACAGATCAGTCAAGAGGAACATCAGTCAGGACGGACGCGACGAACGGGCCTGCAAGGCCCCTGCAGGGCGCCGACCTGCAAGTTTTCTGTAGAACGCCGAACGCCCCCCGACATCTCGAGGGCGCCCAGTTTCCGTCTCAACACGGAGCGCGCCCGAAGGGATTCGAACCCCCAACCTTCTGATCCGTAGTCAGATGCTCTATCCGTTGAGCTACGGGCGCGGGTGTCGCACTCGGGATCACCGTGCGCAACGTCGCGAAAGACTACCCGTTGTCCGGCCTCAGACGGAAATCCGTTCCCGACGCGCACACCCCTACAGAGATGGGCCCTCGGCGCGCAACCGCTCCACCTCGGACATGGCTTCGCGCAGCCCGCTGAGCCAGTCGTCGGTGTGCTCCCCGACCAGACGCACGCACCAGGCGAGCGCCTCCGAACGGGACCTGGCCACACCGGCATCCACGAGCGTGTCGAGCACCTGGCGCTCGCTCTGGCGCAGTCGGGTCATCGCGGGGACCGACAGGTGGGTGAAGAGTCGCCCGGTCTCGCCGATCCTCGCGCCCCAGGCAACGTTGCGGCCGTACTTGGCCTGCGCCTCATCGGCGATCTTCATCCTCTGCTCGCGGGTGTCTTCGCGCCAACGCGTGATCCGCCCCTCGGCCGCAGCGGTATCGCCGCTCTCCGGCGCAGGCAGCTCGCCGATCACCGTGATCTCGTCACGGTCAACCGTGACCCGCAGGTCGCCGGCGAACCAGCCGTCGGGGATGCGTCCGACGAACCAGGACTTCGCGTCGCTCGCATCGGGCAGGTCACGCTGTTGCCAACCCCCCGGGCGACCGAAGGGCCCACCTCGGTGAGGCCCACCGCCACCTCGACGCCCACGTGACCAGGATGGGATGTCGTGTTCATGTGTCATGATTCGCTCCTTACATGATTACAGCCGCTGCTGTATTACAGCATTACACACGATCAAACGGACGCCGTCAAGGCTGTATTCCGCCCTGATTTCAGGAGCTACTTCATTCGAGCCTTTCCCTCTGCTCGCCCAAGGCCGTACCGTGACTGAACACAACAAAGCGCGTCCACCAGGCGGCCACCCGATGGCCCGGGGCCCGCTATGACCACAACCGGCGGCAGATAGCCCGAGGGGCTCTGCGCGAAAGGGATGGCCCGATCTCATGACCACCACGGCAGAATCTCAGATCCAGAGCGACGGCTCCACCAGCCACGGCCGCCTTGCCGCCTGGGTCGCTGAGGTCGCGGCGCTGACCACGCCTGACCGCATCTCCTGGGCCACCGGCTCCGACCAGGAGTGGAAGAAGCTGACCGACGGGCTCGTCGCGACAGGCACCTTCACCCGCCTCAATGAGGACATCAAGCCCAACTCGTTCCACTGCGCCTCCAACCCGTCGGACGTCGCGCGGGTCGAGGACCGCACCTTCATCTGCTCCGTCGATGAGAAGGACGCCGGTCCCACCAACAACTGGATGGCGCCGGACCAGATGAAGACGGTGATGAAGCACCTCTACCGGGGTTCGATGGCCGGTCGCACGATGTACGTCATCCCCTTCGTCATGGGACGGCTCAATGCCGAGGATCCCAAGTTCGGCGTCGAGATCACCGACTCGGCATACGTCGTGGCTTCTATGCGCGTCATGGCTCTGTGCGGCACCGTGGTTCTGAAGAAGATCGAGGAGCTCAACGCCGACTTCGTCCCGGCTCTGCACTCGCTCGGCGCGCCACTCGGGGCCGGGGAGAAGGATGTCCCTTGGCCGTGCAACGACACCAAGTACATCGTGCAGTTCCCCGAGGAGCGGATGATCTGGTCCTACGGATCGGGCTATGGCGGCAACGCCCTTCTGGGCAAGAAGTGCTACAGCCTCCGTATCGCGTCCGTGATCGCCCGCGACGAGGGCTGGCTGGCTGAGCACATGCTGATCCTCAAGCTCACCTCCCCTCAGCAGGAGGTCCATTACGTCGTGGCTGCCTTCCCCAGCGCCTGTGGCAAGACCAACATGGCCATGCTGTCACCGACCATCCCCGGCTGGGAGGTCCAGACGCTCGGGGACGACATCGCCTGGATGAAGTTCGGCAAGGACGGCCGCCTTTATGCCGTCAATCCCGAGTTCGGCTTCTTCGGTGTTGCCCCCGGCACCAACGAGAAGACGAACCCCAACGCGATGCGCACCATCGAGAAGGGCAACTCGGTCTTCACCAACGTGGCCCTGACCGACAACGGTGATGTCTGGTGGGAAGGCCTGGAGAACATGCCGGCCCACGCCACCGACTGGAAGGGCAACGACTGGACGCCGGAGGACGCCAAGAACGGGGTCCTGTCCAGCCACCCGAACTCCCGCTACTGCACGCCGATCCAGCAATGCCCGATCCTGGCGCCCGAGTACAACGATCCGCAGGGAGTGCCGATCTCGGCCATCCTCTTCGGCGGTCGGCGTAACACGACGATCCCGCTCGTCACCGAGTCCCGCGACTGGATCCACGGCACGTTCATGGGTGCGACCCTGTCCTCCGAGACAACGGCCGCATCGACCGGTGAGGTCGGCGTCGTCCGGCGCGACCCGATGGCGATGCTGCCGTTCCTCGGGTACGACGCCGGTGACTACTTCAACCACTGGATCAAGATCGGCAAGGCAGCTGACGCCGCCAAGCTGCCGAAGATCTTCTATGTCAACTGGTTCCGCCGCGACCACGACGGTGACTTCCTGTGGCCGGGCTTCGGCGAGAACTGCCGCGTGCTCAAGTGGGTCGTCGAGCGCATAGAGGGCCGCGCCACAGCCCACGAGACCCCGATCGGCTATGTGCCCACCACGGAGTCTCTCGACACCGAGGGCCTCGACATGACGCCGGAGCAGATCATGGCGGCGCTGCACGTCTCGCCGCAGGAGTGGGAGACCGAAGTCACCCAGATCCAGGCGTGGTTCCACAAGTTCGGAGACACCCTGCCGGCCACTCTCCTGACCGAGCTCGACGGGCTCAAGGCCCGCCTCGGCGTGAAATAGCGCTCCGACTCATCCTGTGAGGCCACACGGTCCCTAGGTTTGCGGGTCGGTTGGTCGCACGGTCCCTAGGTTTGCGGATGCTGTTGGGCCCCCAACCACAAAGCCAGGGGCCCAACGAGTGCTGGCGGAGGCGGCGAGATTTGAACTCGCGATGGGGATTAACCCAAACCCGCTTAGCAGGCGGGCGCCATAAACCGGGCTAGGCGACGCCTCCGTGCCACCTCGTCGACCACCGCGTGCGGCGACCGGTTCGGGAGCCTGCACAGGCTACCGGCGAGGGGTGCGGTTTCACAAAACCACACGGCATCGGGGACGCCGCTGCAGCCTGTGGCACCGCTCGCAAGGGAGCCTCGCTGCGGTCGCGACCTACTTCGACGAGCAGATGTCGCTGTTGGCCGTCCGGGACTTGATCGTCTCGCTCGGAGAAGGCGTCGGGCTGATCGTGGCCGTCAACGTGTGCGTGGGCAAAGGGGTGTTTCCCAGACGGTTGGGGACCGCAACCACATTCGGGCTGCCGGGACCCATACTGACCCGGATGTCGGGGCCAGCGGTGTCGTCCCGGACAAGAACAGCTCCCGGGAACGCCGCTGCGACGGTGCGGGCCGCTCCCAGGTTGGCGCCGGCGTAAACGACGGTGACGCCCTTCTTGGGGTTGGTGCCGCTCGAGACGCCGCTGATCTTGAACCCCTGGAGCCGCAGGTCATCGGCAGCCTGCTGAGCCAGGCCGGAGACGCCCGAGTCGTTGCTGATGTGCACGGTGATCTTGTCCGGCGTGACCGTCAGCACCGGTGTGGGCGTGGGGGTTGGTGTGGGCGTGGACCCGGGCGCAGGCTTGGTGCCGGGAAGGGGGGTGTCGTTACGGATCGCCTTCCACAGGACATCGGCGGCAGAGGTCCACTGCACGCGGTTGTGGTCCGG
>DATCQG010000228.1:0-9757 GCA_036569625.1 Dermatophilaceae bacterium
GGTTCGAGACGGATAGGGGTCCGGCCCAGCGGCCGGTATGCTGATCGCCGCAACCCTGCCGGGGTGGTGGAATGGCAGACACGGAGCACTCAAAATGCTTTGCTCGAAAGGGCGTGCGGGTTCAAGTCCCGCCCTCGGCACAAAATTTTGGGCTTGGCTGGCGTCAGTGGGGCGCTGCTCCGTTTCGCTGTCCATGGTCATCTAAGGGGAGCGGCAGCAGACAATCCAGCCCAGGTTGGTATCCTCAGCCTGATGATCAGCAGAGATGCTGGGACGGCGAGTTGTGGACTGAGCACTGCATCTCAGGTGTCTCGTTGGAAGCGACGATCGCTTTCCCAATGTTAAAGAAGGGGCATGCATCAAAGCATGCCGCACCAGCAAGTGGTCGAAGGTTCGGCGCGGCCGACGCGTTCGGCTGGGGCGGTCTGACCCTCGCAGGTGTGATCGGCGTCATTAGGTCCGGCTTGAGCGGCGCCGCAATGATGCTGGGGTTGTTCGCGCTCGTCGTCGCGGTGATCGCCTTGGCCCGCGGCCAGGTCGGTTGGGCTCGGTTGGGAAGCCGTGCAGCAGGCGGCGTCGCGCTCGGCGCGTCCATGATCACCATAGCCGTCGGTGCGCTCGCCCCACCACCGACCACGTCCGCGTCGGTCACGGCAGCTACCCCGGCGTCGTCGTCGACCACATCTGTCGCCGGGCCTGTCGCCACAGCAACACCGACGCAGGGGCCCGTTGCGACCGCCACCGGGCAAGGGCCGAGCTCCGCGCCAACGGTGGCGACTCCACCCGTATTGCAGCGCGCGCCCGCCCCGGCAACGGTCGCACCCGGCAACGATGCGACGGCGCTGCGCAATGACGGCACTCTCTCCTTCAGAGTGCACGATCCGGGCACGCGCGCGAGCCACGGCCGCGTCAAGTTGTTCTACAAGAAAGACCCTGGCATCACGGGATAGACGCGGTGGGAGTACAGTCTCACCTGATTCGGGCCTGCGCCGACAGCCCGCAAGGGAATCGGAATATGGACGGGTAGAGCCGCGCTCCTCGACCACAGTCGGCCATCGGTCTGCTGCGTTGGCGGCTCTCAGGGTTCAGGTGCTCAAGCCTTCAAGTACTCCTGCGGCAGCCGCCCGCTATAAGCCTTGCCTCCAAAAGGCGACGTGAACCCCCGTAACCTCTGGCGTCCTGCGGCTCAGCAAGGCGAACAAGCAGACCCATGTCGCGGACTATTGCTCATCAAGGCGATTCTTGGACGGTCCGGAACTCTTTCGAACCTGGCGTGGCAGGGCACAAGACGGCCGGCATTGCGGACCGTGGCATGCGGCACGAGATGTGGCAACGATCTTTCGATTTCGAAGGCTTTGGTGACGTCTTGGTCAAGGCCCGGGGACGGCATACCGCGTTGTGCGATTCGTGAACCCATCGCGCTGTGTTAACAGCCGATTCAAGGTTGTTCAGCTCCTCACATGCCCATCGGTGCAGACGGGGGGTGCGCTATGTCTTCTACGGCATGGCCGACGCCAAGATCGGCGTGGCCCGGCTGGACGACACGCACAGTCCGTGAGCCTGTGAGGATGACACTGAGGGCGAGTGATGGTGACAGTGCCGGCAGTCACGACCGCCTGATATATCGGCTTCGTGACCTAGGCAAGGAGCACTCCCCGCCCACATCTGTCCAGATCACATGTCAGGGTGGTTAGGGCTCGACGAGGGTGAGGATTGTCGCCGGGCGAACGCCGTCGAACTTCATCGCATCCGCCGCTTCCTCGGACTCCATCAGTTGCTGGAAGTTATCCATATCGGGGATCTCGACGATCAACCCGACGCGATTGGTCTTCGCTGGGTCGACGAAAGTTCGTAACGTGATGCCCAGAGGCCCGAAGACCTCTTCGCGTTTTGGTGAGGCGAGCCAGTGCTCGACGTCGTCGACCTCGTGGAAGATCATCACTGTTGCCATTGTCTTGCCTCTGCTTTCTGAAGCTCCTTCAGGAGCTGGACTGGAGTGGAACCCGTCCTGGTAGGGAGTGTCTGGCCACGAAAGCACGGCAGCGCCTCGATGTCATCCACCAATAGGACGAGGCCATCGACCGTGTGTGGTCTGAGCCGGGAGGCGTGTTGGATCCGCAGAGGACGACCCGTAGCCTCTGGTCATGAGCACCCTCACCATGGTTGGCGAGCGAGACGCCTGGCGCTGTTGGCTGTGCGATGAGCCGGTCGACCCCAGTGCATCCGCCAACGCAGACCGCGGCGCGAGCGTCGACAGCGGTGCTTCGCCGAAGGGCAAGAAAGCTGCCTCGGGCGCGGAGCGTCTTGCCCACCGGGCCTGCAACACGCGCAAGGGCGCGGTCAAGCCCTTCGTGCCCTGGTCTCCAGAGCTCTTCGTCGTGGAGCCAGCCCCGATCGTGTCGACCGTTGCGCGGTTGACCCGCAAGGGCGGCCGAGAGGTGGTGGCCCGCTGCCCCAGCCGGGCGGACGCCGAGAAGGCTGCCGGCTGGCTCCTGGATCGGCTGTCACGGTTTGCGCCGGAGCTGGCGGTGACCACGCAGGTCGAGGCTGGTGGCGGGCAGTTCCTTCTGGTTCTGTGCTCGGTCTGAACGTTGGCGCGCCTGCTCGCTCAAGTGTTGCAGGCAAGCTAAGGCAGACGCTGGCCGGCGAGGAGGATGTGTGCACCTTGACGCCAGTGTTCGTTCTGGCAGGGCGTGTAGTTGGTCCAGGTCGCCCCTTGTGCGATGGCCATGCAATCGGCGGCACGCTCACGAGCCGCCGTTGTTCCACCGCCGAACCACGCACCCAGGGCGGCGTCACTTGTTTGCTGGTTCCACCCGTAGTCGTAGGCGGCGCGCGCGTGCCCGTACTCATGCGAGGCGACGTCGTACACCCTGGAAGCGGGGACATAGGGGGAGATCGAGATCCTCCCGTTGCTGAGGTCGGTGGCGCCCCAATGCCCGTACCTGGCGGTAACCACCCAGGTGGCTACGCCGGGTCGGTGGCCCGTGATCCGGGCGATGGCCTGGTTCAACAGGGCCCATGAGGTTGGCCCGTCACTGCGGACCCCCACGACGCGGCGGATGGTGACGACCCCGGCTCTCGTGGATCCGGTTCTTGCCATGTGTCTGGAGGACGTCGGCACTTGAGTGACTCTGCCAGGCGCCCGAGGGGGCGCCGCGACGAACGAGGGCGACAGGGTCTGCTTGACCTGGGGGAGAACGACTGCCTGGGTGGCAGGCTGCCGGGCGGGGAAAGCATGCGCGCCGTCACCGGCACCGATGATCAGGGTCCCAAGCGTGCCGAGCATGACACCTGCGGCAAGAGGGGCACGCGAGATCGCCTTGGACATCATGCGGAGGCCTCAAACTGGGGGGCGGGGGAGCAGCCGCGAAGGGCGAGAAGATCGTCACGACCCTGATGGCGAACCCCCGACTGATCCACGGCAGGATGTGACAGCGACACTCCGAAAAGCGTAAATGTACCGCAATCATGTGACGTAGACCATTTGAGGCTAATACGCCAAAAGCGAAGTTCGGCGGATCATCGCAACGAGACAGGTCAAGTCCCGCCCTCGGCGAAAGCTCTCGCTAGGCTGACCTTCGTGACCGACGACGCCCAGCCCCAGCCGAGCCCGCCCCCAGGCTCGACCGTCAGCGCTCCTGCGAGGGCACGCCTGCTCGTTGCCGAGGACGAGACGCTGATCCGCCTGGACCTCGTCGAGATGCTGGTCGAGGCTGGTTACGAGGTGGTCGCCCAGGCCAGCGACGGCGAGCAGGCCGTCGCCCTCAGCCGTGAGCTCAAACCGGATCTGGTGATGATGGACATCCGGATGCCCGTCCTCGATGGCATCAGCGCGGCGGAGCAGATCGGGAAGGAGAAGATCGCACCGGTCGTGATGCTCACCGCCTTCAGCCAGAAGGAGCTCGTCGAGCGTGCGCGCGATGCGGGCGTCATGGCCTACATCGTCAAACCGTTCACTGCGTCCGACCTTGCACCGGCTATCGAGATCGCGCGCTCTCGTTGGGTCGAGATGCAGGCTCTCGAGTCCGAGGTTGCCGACATTGCGGAGCGGCTGGCCACCCGGAAGGTCGTGGACCGTGCCAAGGGGATGCTGATGACCCAGCTGAAGATCAGCGAGTCCGAGGCCTTCCGCTGGATCCAGAAGACCGCGATGGACCGCCGCCTGGGTATGCGCGAGGTGGCCGACGCCGTCGTGACGGACATGTTGGGTGAGCCCCAGGGGAGCTAAGCCGCGATGCGCAGGCTTGGGTCTATCGCAGGAACACCACGAGCTGGGTGAGCAGCGGCGCAACGATCAGGGCAGGCAGGAGATCACCGACCGGGATCTCACGAATTCGCAGCAACCGGAACGAGATTCCCACCAGCATCAGCCCGCCCGTGGCCGTCAACGCGGCGATATGGGCCTCAGGCAGCATGGAACCAAGAACGACTCCCAGCAACGTCAGCAGGCCCTGAACGACTGCGACCGATACGGCCGAGAGCAGCACGCCGATGCCAAAGGATGACGCGAATGCCACGGACGCGAAACCATCAAGCACCGCCTTCAAGGTGAGCTGGTCGATGCCTTTGCCCAGGCCGTCCGACAATGAGCCAAGGATGGTGAGCGGTCCGACGCAGAACAGAAGTGAGGCGCTGAGCCAGCCCTCGATGAAGCGCTCGCGAGCCTCGTGCCCCTGACCCGTCTCCTGGGCTCCGACGAGTTTCGGTCGTCGGGCAAGTCGTGCCTGGACGACGCCGGCCAGACTCTCGAGATGGCCCTCGATCCGCATCAACGAGCCCGTGATGCCGCCGATCAGCAGGCTCCCGAGCACGATCAGCACCGGCACCCCCGATCCGACGGCGGATGTCAGCGAGGCATCGGTCACCTTCGCAGCTGAGAGACCCGCCATGAGCAGCGTCGTCAGCCCCAGGCAGTCGGTAACCACAGACCGCGTGCGGTCCGGGAGCCGGTGACCCACCGCCATACCCAGGAGGGACCCGATGACCACAGTGGCCACGTTGATCACAGTCCCGATGCCGGGGAAGGCGCCTTCCATGCGCGCCACTGTAGGGGCTGACTCACAGGGTTCTGCCATAGCTGCACGCCGGGGACGCGTCTGCGTCTAGGCTTCGGTGGTCTCTGGATGCTGATCAGCCGCCACGTCGGATGTGGCCGCGAGACTTTATCCATGTTTGTGATGGAGGAGATGTGTCCCGTCCTGCGATCACCGTTCGTCGGGTGACCCCCGACCTCGAGGGTGACTTCACGACCCTGTGCACGACCGCCCACCTGGAGGCCAGCGGCGATGCTGACGCCCGGGTGGCCCCTGAAACACGGGTTGCCTCCGAAGCACGGATCGCACTGACCCTTGCCCGCGACGATGTTCGGGCCCTCCTCGCGGTCATGGACGAACGGCCAGTGGGCTATATCGTGCTCAGCCGTCGCCCGATGAGCTTCCTCATCGACTCGCCCTGTCTGTCCATCGAGCAGATCTTTGTGACCAAGGAGGCCCGACGAAGCGGCGCCGCACGAGCCCTGGTCAACGCTGCCGCAACGTATGCCGACCAGCTCGGTGCCGAGCAGATCGCCAGCACCGTGCCCGCCCGGGGCCGCGAGGCAAACCGCTTCTTCGCCCGGCTCGGCTTCTCATCCTTCGTGGTCCGCCGCGTCACCACGACATCGGCACTGCGCCGAAGGCTTGCGGCCGGCGAGGGGTCACATCCAGAGCTTGAGCAGGTGCTGCAGCGACGCCGCTGGCTCCGGGCGCAGGCGAACCGCTCGATCACACTCGATCAGATGCTGCTGCGCCGTCGCTCCCTTCGCGCCCGGGTGGCGCGTTCAGGCGCAGTCAGCCGCCCGGGGCCTGAGCGCGGATCAGGCACGTGATCCGTGAGGTGCACACCCGGTTGCCGTCGTCGTCGATGATGACGACCTCGTAGGCCGCCAGAGTCCGGCCCAGTGAGAGCGCTGTCGCGGTCCCGGTGACGAACCCCTCCCGGACTGCCCGATGGTGGGTGGCGTTGATGTCCACGCCGACCGCGATCCGTCCTTCGCCCGCATGCAGCACCGCCCCGATCGAGCCCAGGGTCTCGGCCAGGACCAGGCTCGCGCCCCCGTGCAGCAGCCCGAACGGCTGGGTGTTGCCGATGACCGGCATCCGGGCGACGACCCGCTCGGGTGTCGCCTCGAGGAACTCGATCCCCATCTTCTCTCCAAGAGTGCCGCCGTTCATCGCGACCACACCGGCGAGAACGTGCTCGTGCTGATCGCCCATCAACCTGCCCATCTCTCTGTTAGTCATCTCTCTGTTAGTCATCTCTGTGTCGGTCAGCTGCGTGTCGGTTCGTGCCCCTAGGCTGCCATGCGTGAGCCGACTCCTGCTTATCGACGGTCATTCGATTGCCTATAGGGCCTTCTTCGCCCTGCCGGCGGAGAACTTCTCCACCAGCACCGGTCAGCACACCAACGCGGTCTATGGCTTCACCTCGATGCTGATCAACGTCCTGCGCGACGAGGCCCCTACCCACGTCGCGGTGGCTTTCGACATCAGTCGGCAGACCTTCCGGTTGGCCGAGTACTCCGGGTACAAGGCTGGTCGATCCGCAACTCCCGAAGAGTTCAAGGGTCAGATCTCATTGCTGCACGAGGTGCTCGATGCACTGTGCATCCGCTATGTCGAGGTCGATGGCTTCGAGGCCGATGACGTGCTGGCCACCCTGACCACCGAGGCCATCGAGCAGGCCGGCATCGACGAGGTGCTCATCTGTTCGGGTGACCGTGACGCATTTCAGCTGGTCAGCGACAAGGTGACGGTTCTCTACCCCGTCAAGGGCGTCTCGGAGCTGGCCCGGATGACCCCGGCTGCGGTGGAGAAGAAGTACGGCATCCCGCCGCAGCGCTACAGCGATCTCGCAGCATTGGTGGGCGAGTCCTCCGACAACCTGCCCGGGGTCCCGGGAGTCGGTCCCAAGACCGCGGCCAAATGGATCCAGCAGTATGGCGATCTCACCCGTGTGGTCGCGCATGTCACCGAGATCAAAGGCAAGGCAGGAGAGTCGCTGCGCGACAACCTGGACGGCGTTCTTCGCAACCGCCGGCTCAACCAGCTGATCCACGACGTCGCCCTCGATGTCACGGTCGACGACCTTGAGCGCAGGACGTGGAACCGCGAGGAGGTGCACAAGGTGTTCGACGGCCTTGAGTTCAGGGTCCTGCGCGACCGCCTCTTCTCGACCCTTGAGGCCGTGGAGATTGAAGCAGACTCGGGCTTTGACCTCGATGGCTCAGTGCTGTCATCCGCGGAGGTCCCGGGCTGGTTGGCCGAGCACGCACCACCCGGCGAGCGTGTGGGCGTGCACGTCGACGGCACATGGTCACGCGGGACGGGCGACGCCCAGGCCCTGGCCATTGCGGCTGCCACCGGCGCGGCCGCATACATCGATCTGACCTCTCTCGACCCGGCGACCGAGGGTGCCCTCGCGGCCTGGCTGGGCGACCCCGGACGGACCAAGGTCCTGCACGACGCCAAGGGGCCGATGCAGGCTCTCGCGGCTCGCGGCCTGACATTGGCAGGGCTGAGCAGCGACACTGCACTGGCGGCCTACCTGGTGCGGCCGGACCAGCGGTCCTACGACCTGGCCGACCTCGTGCTGCGCCATCTCACCCGCGAGCTCCGCAATGACACCGAGTCGGGTGGGCAGGGTCTGCTGGACTTCAGTGCCGACGGCGAGGCCGAGGCGCAGGCCGCGATGGTGCGCGCGAGGGCGATCCTCGACCTGTCGGTTGACCTGGACAACCAGCTCGAAGCGACCGGCGGGGCAACGCTGCTCGCCCAGATCGAGCTTCCGCTGGTTGACGTCCTGGCGCGCATGGAGCGGGTGGGCATCGCCGCGGACGTCCCCGCGATGGAGGAGCTCGAGGCCCACTTTGCCGAGCGGGTGCGCGAGGCGCAGGGGGAGGCGTATGACGCGATAGGCGGTGAGCAGATCAACCTCGGCTCGCCCAAGCAGCTCCAGGTGGTGCTGTTCGAGACCCTGGGCATGCCCAAGACCAAGAAGACCAAGACCGGTTACACGACCGACGCCGATGCCCTCAGCGACCTCAATACCAGGAACCCCCACCCATTTCTAGAGGCACTGTTGCTTCATCGTGATGCCTCACGACTGCGGCAGACCATCCAGGGCCTGCTCGACTCGGTGGCCGACGACGGGCGGATCCACACGACCTACCAGCAGACGATCGCTGCCACCGGGCGTCTGTCATCGACGAACCCGAACCTGCAGAACATCCCGATCCGCACCGACGAGGGCCGCCGGATTCGCGAGGTCTTCGTGGTGGGCCAGGGGTTCGACTCGCTCATGTCGGCCGACTACAGCCAGATCGAGATGCGGATCATGGCGCATCTGTCCGGCGACGAAGGGCTGATCCAGGCGTTCAGGTCGGGGGAGGACCTGCACCGGTTCGTGGGCTCGAGGGTGTTCGGGGTCCCGCCCGAGGATGTCACCTCGGCCATGCGCTCCAAGATCAAGGCGATGTCCTACGGCCTGGCCTGCGGTCTGTCCTCTTTCGGCCTGTCCAAACAGCTGTCGATCCCGACCGGCGAGGCAGCCACCCTCATGGCCGAGTACTTCACCCGGTTCGGCGGCGTTCGCGACTATCTGCAGGAGGTCGTCGCCCAGGCGCGGGGGACCGGCTACACCGAGACGATGCTTGGGCGTCGGCGTTATCTGCCGGACCTGACCTCGGACAACCGCCAGCGGCGCGAGGCTGCCGAGCGGATGGCGTTGAACGCCCCGATCCAGGGTTCGGCGGCCGACATTATCAAGCTGGCCATGTTGCGTGTCGACGCTGCCCTTCGGGAGTCAGGTGCCACCTCGCGGAGCCTGCTGCAGGTGCACGACGAGCTCGTCCTGGAGATCGCGCCGGGTGAACGCGTGGCGGTTGAGGCATTGGTGCGTCACGAGATGGGTGCGGCCATCGAGATGGACGTGCCGCTGGAGGTCAGTGTCGGGGTCGGCAGGTCCTGGCACGAGGCCGGTCACTGATCGCTGCCGGTCCCTGATGGCTCTGGCTCGCGTCGAACCAAGGCTCCCCCCTTACGACCGCCCCCTACGGCTTCTCGCAGACGAAGATCGCGGTCCCGGGAATCAGGGCGCCACGCAGCGGACTCCACCCTCCCCACACCTGTTGGTTCTCGTCCGGCCATTCGGGTTCGACCAGATCGACCAGGCGGAGCCCGGCAGCGCTCAGCTCGCGGACCCGATCGCCCATGGTCCGGTGATGTTCGACATAGGTCGCCGCACCCGACCTCTCCTCGACATACGGGGTCCGGTCGAAGTAGGAGCTGCCGATCGTCAGCCCCGGGTATCCGGGGTCATCAGGCAGCGCCCACCGGATCGGATGAGTCGTCGAGAAGACGAACCGACCGCCGGGACGAAGAACCCGGGCCGCCTCTGCCATGACGGCGGCCGAGTCAGCCACGAAGGGCACCACGCCGTATGACGTGAAGACCGTGTCGAACGAGCCGTCATCGAAGGGGAGCCTGCTCGCGTCGCACTGCACGAGTGGCACGCTCAGCCCGAGCATGACGGTGAATCGCCGGTTGAGGTCGCGGCCTTGATGAAGCATTCCGCCGGAGAGGTCGGTGGCGACCACCCGTGCACCGTGTCGAGCGGCAAATCGGCTGCACTGGGCGGCGCCGGCACCGATCTCCAGAAGCTGCTTGCCGCGCACGTCGCCCAGCAGCCCGGCGTCGGCCTCGCGTAGGCCCTCGGG
>DATCQG010000229.1:0-2715 GCA_036569625.1 Dermatophilaceae bacterium
CCTGACCGGCTGAGGTCCTTGTCCCCCGACCTGGACCTGGAGTCGGTTGATGCGACGCTGCAGACGATCTGCGCCATCTGCCGCGGGGAGCAGGCGCCCGGACGCCCCTTGCTGGAAACGCTTGGCCAACGGTTCGGCTGGTTCTCTGCGACCCGGAGCACGGTCGTCCAGCCGAGTCCTGTTCACGGCGGTCTCACCAGGGACCCTGCCGCAGAGCTCGAGCGTCTCCTTGACCGGTTGGTTGGCTGACCAATTCTGTTGCGGTCGTTATTCATTCACAGGTGGGTGCCCGACAGCGCGAAGAAGGTCAGGTCCAATCCGGCGATCAGGATCGTGGCCTGGAAGAACCGCCGCGACGACGGGTCACGATAGGCGGCGGTCACGGCGACGCCAGCCACCAGGACCGCGGCAAGGAAGCCGACCCATCCCCACAGACCGGCACGCCCTCCTGGACCGAAAAGGATCGCCGCAGACGCCGCCAACAGGATCGCCGCCGCGGTGAGTGCGGTCGCTCTTGCGCCCAGCCGGTGCGGCAGCCCTCGGATCCCCGTGGCGACGTCCTCGCGCAGATCCGGCAGCACGTTGGCCAGATGAGCGGCCACACCCAGCAACGCACCGGCGCTAAGCGCCCAGGCCGCCGGCCACCGTGAGGGAGAAGCCGACATGGTCGCGACCGCCGGCAGCATCCCGAACGCGATCGCGTACGGCAGCCAGGACAGGACGGTCCCCTTCAGGCCCAGGTTGTACAGCCAGCCGCACAGCACGATGACCAGTGCGGCCGCGCCTCCGGGCCACCCGAGAGCTGCTGACAGCGCAATGGTCACGATGAGCGCGACGACCGCGGCGATACCGGCGACGCGAGGTGCGACAGCCCCTACCGCGACCGGTTTGTCGGACCGGTGCACGGCTCGATCCCGCTCCGCGTCCAGGTAGTCGTTGGACCAGCCGATCGACAGCTGGCCTGTGAAGACGACCGCGGTCACAAGCACCGCGCGACCCACCGAAAGGCCGGCCAGCGCAGCCAACCCGGCACCCAACATGGTGACGGCCACCGACGGGAGTGGGTGACACGACAGGGCCAGCGCTCGGACCAGAAGGGGAGACGACATGACGCGATGCTAGGCGGGAAGACTCGAAGCTCGGGCTGACTACGCTCTCTTTCACTAAGGTTGAGCACGTGACCACCTTGGCTGGCGTACACGCCGTTGTACCTCCGCACCGCTACACGCAGGCGGAGCTGACCGCGGCCTTCACCGAGGTGTGCCTAGGACCGGATGGCAACCAGGCCCTGCTGGCGCGGCTGCACGCCAATGCCCGGGTCAGCAGCCGGCACCTTGTCCTACCGCTGGAGCAGTACGCCACCCTCAGCGGCTTTGGCGAGTCGAACGACCTGTTCATTGCGCACGCGGTCCAGCTGGGAGCAGCCGCGCTGACGGGCGCGTTGCAGCGCGCCGGTATCGCTCCGGACGAGGTCGATGTGGTCATCTCCACGACCATCACCGGTATCGCCGTCCCCTCGATCGACGCTCGCATCGCCCAGGTCGTCGGCCTGCGTCCCGATGTGAAACGAGTACCGCTGTTCGGGCTTGGCTGCGTAGCCGGCGCAGCGGGGATCGCACGGCTGCACGACTACCTCATCGGTCACCCGAACCAGGTCGGGGCATTGCTGTCCGTTGAGCTCTGCTCGCTGACGGTGCAGCGGGATGACCGCTCGGTCGCCAACTTGGTGGCCAGCGGGCTGTTCGGGGACGGCGCCGCCGCAGTGGTTGCGGTGGGTGCGAACCGGCCAGAACCCGGTCCGCGGGTGCTCGACTCGCGCAGTCACCTCTACCCGGACAGCCAGCGCATCATGGGTTGGGACGTCGGTGCCAGCGGGCTGAAGATCGTGCTCGACGCACGGGTTCCCGCGATCGTTCAGCAGTACCTCGGCGAGGACATCCGATCGTTCCTGGCCGCCCATTCGCTGGAGGTCAACGACGTCGCCGCCTGGGTGTCGCATCCGGGCGGCCCCAAGGTGATCGAGGCCATCGAGGCCGAGCTGGGCCTGACCGGTGACCCACTCGAGCTCACCTGGCGCTCACTGGACCAGATCGGCAACCTCTCGTCATCCTCGGTGCTTCACGTGCTGCGCGACACCCTCGACAAGCGCTCCCTCACGCCGGGGACTCCCGGGATGCTGATGGCGATGGGTCCCGGCTTCTGCTCCGAGCTCGTCCTGCTCGAGTGGTGAGACTCTGATGACGTTCTACGTCGTGCTGATCGTCGCCGTCGCGGCGGAGCGGCTGGTCGAGCTGTTCGTATCCAGACGCAACCTGGCATGGGCGCGCAGGCATGGTGGCCGTGAGTACGGCTTCAGGCATTACCCGTTCATGGTCCTCTTGCACACCGGGCTGCTCGTGGCCTGCCTGACGGAGGCCGCACACCGCTCGTTCGTCCCGGCCTTGGGCTGGCCGATGATCGCGGTGGTTGTTCTGGCGCAGGCCCTGCGCTGGTGGTGCATCACCATTCTCGGCCCCCGCTGGAACACCCGGATCATCGTGGTGCCCGGGCTGCCGCTCGTCGACCGCGGGCCGTACCGCTGGGCGCGGCATCCAAACTATGTGGCAGTCGTGGTTGAGGGGATCGCGCTGCCGCTGGTTCACTCCGCGTGGATCACCGCGGTCGCCTTCACCGTGGTCAACGCCGGGCTGCTGCGGGTTCGGATCTCGTCCGAGA
>DATCQG010000230.1:0-2472 GCA_036569625.1 Dermatophilaceae bacterium
GTTCTTCGCGCGTCCACGTCCAGCCAGCACGCCCTTGTCGTTTCCGCAGCTGACTGACCGCGAGCACGAGATTCTCGACCTCGTTGCCCAAGGGCACCCCAACCCGACCATCGCTGCCCGTCTGCGGATCAGTGAGAAGACAGTCCGCAACCATGTCTCCAACATCTTCACCAAGCTCGCGGTCGCAGATCGCGCCCAAGCCATTGTCAGAGCACGGCAGGCCGGCCTGGGTAGCTGATCCGTTGACAAGCTCGGCCGATCGCCAACGCCGCCGACGTTGTGAACCGCCCCGCCGAACGACCCATCAGCCAGCCCCATAGAGAGCCCGGAGGAGGAACGCCAACTGACGCTCAAAGCTCGTCGACTTGGACGCGGAAGAGTAGGTCATCGCTGTGCCGGGCGGGGATCCGCTTGCCGCCCAGTGAGGGACTGACGTTCGGCGCCAAACTGGAGGCGAACGTCAGTCAGCGTTCCACTTGCCGTGACCAAGGGTCTGACGACCAAGGACAGCCGCTGATCCCCGGTGCGCCCGGCTTTGGATGGCTCATTCCTCTTCACCACGGTCTTACCACCCAACACTGGCGAACAGTGACGCCTACGATGTGGTCCTGGCAACGAGTCCTGTGGACAAGATGTGGATGGTCTGTGGGAAACACCAGATCGGGCCGGACGGCTGCCGGGCTCAGATCTGAAGCCCCACGGCAACGATCGCCTCGGCTACCATCCGCAGGCTGGCGTTGTTGTCGCGGGCGTGCCTTCGGATGAGTCGGTAAGCCTGATCGACCGTGACCGCGTTCTTGAATGCGGTGATCTCCTTGGCCTGTTCGATGACGACCCGTGACTCCAAGGCACGTTGCAGTTGCTCGCTCAGCTGCTCCTGCTGCTGCAGCATGGAGGCGTTGACCACGTAGCTCGTCGCTGCGTCGGCAAGCACCCCAGCCACCGCAATGTCCTCGCCCGACCACTCCCGCGGCCCAGCCGAGTAGAGGTTGCGGGTCCCGATGATCTTGTCGGCCAGCCGCATCGGGATCCCGGCGACCCCGGCCACACCCCGGGGGGTGGAGGTGGCCGCGAACTCCGGCCATCGAGCGGACTCCTACCGCACGTCGCTCACCCGAATCACTTCACCGGTTTCGTGGGCATCCCGGCACCACTGAGCCCACCACCGGTGGGACTTTGCGCCGCACAGGATCGTCCCTGGTCGTGGCTCGAAACCTGTTGCATCTTCGCCTGGTCCCCCTATCTTGTTATCACCGGCGGCCCAGCAGGACCGCCCCCGTGAATAGGGGTTGGCACATGAACCATCCTGGTGGTCCCAAGAACGGGCGGGATCGCGGATCCTGCTTGTTCTCGTACATCGAGGCATGGTGCCACGACCTCGAGGCGTCAACCCACAATCTTCCTGCCGACCGTCTTGCCAGCCTCGTCAGCCGCGTGGACTCCACCCTTGCGGCTCGACGATGAAAGCGGACGCTCGGCAAGACGAGGCGGAGGCCGCCGAACGCGCAAAGGCAGCCACAGAAGCCGTGCTGGCTCTCGCACAGAAGTTGCATGATGAGTACGTTGCCGAGGGCCAGGAAACTCGCGAGAGACTCATCAGCGAGGGGCAGTCACGCCACGATCAGGTTGTTGGTGAAGCCGCGGCGAAGCAGGAAGAGCTTCTCTTGACCGGTCAGGTCAAGTACGACGAGTTCGTGTCCGCTGGCAAGGCCAAGCACGACGAGCTGATCGCCGAGGCCCAAGCGCTGGTCGTCGAGGCCCAGCAGAAGAGGGCCGAGGTGCTTCAGAGGCTCGGTAGCGAGCGCAGCGTGCTGCAGAAAGAGATCGAGGAGCTGCGAACCTGCGAGCGTGACCACCGCGCCCGTCTGAAGTCCTACCTCGAGGACCAGCTGATCAAGCTGGAGCAGACCGGCGCCGACAAGACCAGCTGACAGCGAAGGCCGGCAGGCTCACGCCCGCATGGTCTTCGTACCCGGTGAGGATCACGCTGTCCGGGTTCACCAAAGAGGGCAGCACTGCTGAGGCAATGCGGTTCCTCCTCGGGCCTGGGCCCGACTGGATGCCCTTCAGCTCACTGTGGTCACCGCCATGGCTGGCGATGTCAAGGCGGCGGCTGCCAGCCTGCAAATCGTGCGGGCAGGGGTCCCCCTGAATGTGCTTGAACCTGCGAGGAATGGGTTCGGGGTCAAATCGGGGACCCCGCGGACAGTGGTCAGGCATCCACAACGGTGACCTGACCGTGCCGCATGCTTTGGGTTGCATGCCCCAGCCGACCCGTCCCGATGGCGGACGGCAAACGACGAAACTCGAGTTGTCGCCGGTGGCGTGGCCGATCACCTACTGCTGTATCGCATGCGGATCGGTCCACGGACAAGGACCTCACACCCATCGCGGCATAGCGGACAAACACAACACAGCGCCTTCTACCCCTTTCGCGGCTACTAGATGGTTGATTCCTTGAAGGTCAGTGGT
>DATCQG010000231.1:0-9045 GCA_036569625.1 Dermatophilaceae bacterium
GTGGCCACGACTGCGACGCTAGCGCGAGGTGGCGCACTCCGGGTCGGGGGTGCCGTCGTTCTCCTATGCGCGGGTGCGCAACCCGAACGGCAGGTACAGCGGGCAGGTTCCGGCTGCGGAGGTCGCCAGCATCACGCCTGCCAGGGCGTAGAGCACGATCGCCAGCCAGCCTGCGGGGCTGACCAGCAAGCCGACCACGATGAGCACTGGGGCCACGACAAAGGCCCGGAGCTTGCGGTCGGCTGGGCCCATATTCATCTTCACGGTCTTCTCCTCAGTTGGATTTGATACGCCTCTTCGACGCAACAAACCCCTCAAGGGATACCGGATGGGTGCGTGACTGCCGTCACAGTCTGTTGCAACCTCAAGAAATGGGGCACCTGGATGTGTGCTCGTCAGAGGACCTGCGCCAGGTGACGTAGAGCCTTCCGCAGGAATGTGGCTGCAGCCGCACCCGTTTTATGCGTGTTGGTCCGCGGATCGGTCGCTCGGCCGCACGAGAATGAAGGGACCCCGCCAAGTATGAGTTGGCGGGGTCCCACTGTGTCGCGGCGTGACGTTCCCCGACTGGCCGGTCAGTGCGGCAGGGTCCCCTCGCCCCGTCACGAGCGAAGCCGGCGGTAGGACCGCCAGTTGCAGAACCTCGTTTACTGTCCGTCGACGCCGCCCGTTACCGGGTGCGTACTTTCTGTTCTACGCCTCGCCTCGGCCTTCCGCAAGAGCTCGAGCTGGCGCACGTGCCGGACCCTGATCCTTCGGACGACAAACGGCTTGCCGCGCGCCTACGAGGGTGCGTGGTGCTCAGTAGCCGATGGACTCCAGGTTCCAGGCCAGGGGGCAGTGCCGGGATGCAGGCGGCACGAAGACGAGCCAGAACTCCGGTCCCGAGCCTGACGGAGCCACGCGGCGTCCGTTGCAGGGCACGATCCCCTCCCGGTTGGCGTCCGGGCAGAGGCCCCACGACGTCAGTCCGTGGCAGTGGTCGACGACCTGGTCTCTCTCAGCGTCCAGAATGTCCACACGAGCTGTGCGTCTGACGATGTCTACTCGGGCTGTGCTCATGAATTCGCTCCTAGGCCGCGCATCTTTATAGCCATCGTAGACGCGTACCGGCTAGGCCACATGACAGTTCTCATCACCTGACAATGGCCGCCCGGAAGGTCCGGCGTACGAGCTGAGTGGGCCCGTCGGAGCCACACGCACCGGCGTCAGCGTGGCGGCATCCGAAGGGCACCGTCGAGCCGGATGACCCCACCGTTGAGCATCCCGTTGTCGACGATGTGGGCGACCAGCGAGGCGTACTCAAAGGGTTGGCCGAGACGGGATGGATGGGGCACCTGGGCCTCGAGGGCGGCGGTCGCCTCTTCTGGCAGCCCGGCGAGCATCGGTGTGGCGAAGGTCCCCGGCGCCACAGTCACGACCCGGATGTGCTTGTCCGCGAGATCGCGTGCGGCGGACAAAGTGAGGCTGACGATGCCACCCTTGGACGCGGCATAGGCGGCCTGTCCGATCTGCCCGTCGTAGGCGGCGATGGATGCGGTCATGACGATGATCCCGCGGTCGCCGTCAACCGGCTCGTTGGCGATCATGGCTGCAGCGGCCAGGCGAAGGACGTTGAAGGTCCCGACGAGGTTGATGTCAACGACGTTCCGGAAGGACTCGAGGTCGAGCGGTCCATTTCTGCCGACGACCCGACCGGGCGTGCCGATCCCGGCGCAGTTGACGACGATCCGTAGGACGCCGAGCTCGTTGGCCACGGCGATCGCGGCCCGGACCTGCTCCTCGTCGCGGACGTCGGCGGGGGAGAAGCGGACTCGATCGCCGAGCTCGTCCGAGAGGGCTTGGCCGCCGGAGGAAGGCAGGTCGAGGATGACCACGGCTGCACCCTCCCGGTGCAGCCGAAGGGTCGTGGCCTCACCGAGGCCGGACGCGCCGCCGGTGACGAGCGCGACCGTGGAAGCGTTGATCTGCAAGGGTTTCTCCTCGGAAGAGAGTCAGGCGCGCAGCAGCTGGCGGGCGATGACGAGCCGTTGGATCTGGTTGGTACCTTCGAAGATCTGGGTGACCTTTGCCTCGCGCATGTAGCGCTCAACGGGGAAGTCACGTGTGTAACCGGCGCCACCCAGCACCTGGACGGCATCGGTCGTGACCCTCATGGCGGCATCGGTGCAGATGAGCTTGGCCACCGCAGCCTGTCGGGTGAATGGTCTGCCGGCGTCCTTGAGCCGTGCGGCGTGAAGATATGTTGCCCGCGCCGACGTCACGGCAGCCTCCATGTCGGCGAGCATGAAGGACAGCCCCTGGAACTCGCTGATGGCTTTGCCGAACTGCTCACGTTCCCTGCTGTACTTCGTGGCCACATCCAGGGCGGCCTGCGCCAGACCCGTTGCGGCTGCTGCAATTCCGAGGCGACCGGAGTCGAGCGCGTGAAGAGCGATCGACATACCCATGCCTGGTTGGCCGATCAGCCGGGCGGAGTCGACCAAGGCCCCGTCAAAGATGACCTGGCGCACCGTGTCGCAGGCCAGGCCCATCTTGCGCTCGGGTGCGCCGAAGGAGATGCCCTCGGTGTCGCCGGGAACGACGAAGCAGGACAGGCCTCTGCTCGGGTGATCGTCGGTCCGCACGAACGCGGTGTAGTAGTCCGCGTGGCCGGCATGCGAGATCCAGGCCTTGGTGCCCTTCACGCTGTACTGCGAACCATCACGTGTGGGGTCCGCTCGGGTGGAGATGGCGGAGACGTCGCTGCCGGCCTGTGGCTCGGAAAGGCAGTAGGCGCCGAGGGTTTCGCCACCGAGCATGGCGGGGAGCAGGTCTGCCCGCTGCCGGTCGCTGCCGTACTCGGCCACCGGAAAACAGGTCAGGGAGTGCACGGAGACACCCACGGCCACGCTCATCCATGCCGAGGCGATCTCCTCGACCACCTGGAGGTAGACCTCGTAGGGCTGTCCGCCGCCGCCGAGCTCCTCGGCATACGGCAGGGACAGCAAGCCGGATCGGCCCAGGAGGGCAAAGATCTCACGTGGGAACTGCGCGCCCTCTTCGGCGGCATCAACCTTGGGTGCGAGCTGGTCGGCGCAGATCTCACGGGTCAGGTCGATCAGGTCCTGGGACTCTTCGGTCGGCATCAGACGTTCCGCTGGCATGATGCAGACGATACGGCGCCGCCCGGCTCAGCCTTGACCAGACCTTCCGCGAAGGGAATTACCGATGAGCACCATTCCTGACCCGACCGAACCGCAGGACCTTGCTGGACTGGTCCTCGTCGTCGCCGGCGCGGCTGGCTCTGCCGGACCGCCCCTTGTTGAGCGGCTGGCCGCGGCGGGTGCGACCGTGATCGCCGCCGGCTCCAATCGCGAGCGGATCGACGCACTCGTTGCGGACATCACGACGCGCATCCCGTCGGGCCGGGTCGAAGGCGCCGCGGTGGACCTGCTCGATGAGCAGGCCACCCGCGACTGGGCAGGCGCGGTCGAGAGCGAGCACGGGCGGGTCGATGGGCTGGTGCACCTGGTGGGTGGCTGGCGCGGTGGCGCTGGCATCGTCGATGCCGACCTTGCCGACTGGGACTGGTTGAACGACAGGCTTGTTCGCACCCTGCAGCACACCTCTCGAGCGTTCCACGACGCCATCAAGGCCAGCCCCCGGGGCCGACTGGTCCTGATCTCGACGGTGCAGACGAGCGCGCCGTCCGCCACCGACGCTTCGTACGTCGCAGCCAAGGCCGCCGCCGAGACGTGGACGCTCGCGGTCGCGGACTCCTTCAAGGACAGTGGCGCCGCGGCCGTGATCCTGCAGATCAAGGCGCTGCTCACCCCGGCCATGCGTGCGGCCAAACCTGATGCCGGGTTCGTGGGCTACACCCCCGTGGGCGAGCTGGCCGACACCATCCACGACCTGTGGCTCAAACCTGCAGCCACGCTGAACGGGAAGCGTCTGTGACCGACCTGGGTTTGACCACCGGACTCCTGCATGACCCAGAGGCCCGAGGATTCGCCAGCGACAACTACGCGGGCATCCATCCCGAGGTCCTCGATGCGATCGCACGGGCCAATGGTGGGCACCAGGAGGCCTACGGCGCCGACGTCTACACCCAGAACCTGCAGAGCGTATTCCAACAGCATTTCGGTGACCAGGCGACGGCATACCCCGTTTTCAACGGGACCGGCGCCAACGTCGTCTCGCTGCAGGCGATGACCGAGCGTTGGGATGCCGTCATCTGCGCCGAGTCCGCACACATCAATGTGGACGAGTGCGGCGCCCCCGAGCGGCTCGGCGGCCTGAAGCTGCTCACCGTCCCGACGCCTCTGGGCAAGCTCACGCCAGAGCTGGTCGACCTGCAGGCGTGGGGGTGGGGCAACGAGCACCGCGCCCAGCCCAAGGTCGTCTCGATCACCCAGAGCACGGAGCTGGGCACGTGCTACTCGCTGGAAGAGATCGCCGCGATCGTTGAGCACGCTCATGGACACGACATGCTGGTGCATCTCGACGGCGCCCGGATCGCCAACGCGGCCGCGGCCCTTGACGTTCCACTGCGTGCCTTCACCACTGACCTCGGGGTCGACGTCGTGTCGTTCGGTGGCACCAAGAACGGTCTGATGCTCGGGGAGTGCGCCGTCGTCCTCAATCCTGCAGCCGTGCGCGGGATGGATTTCCTGCGCAAGCTCTCGATGCAGCTCGCGTCCAAGATGCGGTTCGTTTCGGTGCAGCTCGATGCCCTGCTGTCCGGCGATCTATGGCTGCGTAACGCGAGTCATGCCAACGCCATGGCGGCTCGGCTCGAGGCATCCGTCCGCGGGGTCGACGGGGTTGAGGTGCAACGCCCGGTCGAGGCCAACGCCGTGTTCGCGATCCTTCCCCCGGCCGTGACCGCGCGGTTGCAGAAGCGCTACCCGTTCTATGTGTGGGACGAGTCCACCGGTGAGGTCCGGTGGATGACCTCGTTCGACACCACAGAGGCCGACGTCGATGGATTCGCCGCAGCGCTGGCGGACGAGATGGCGACCGACCGGGCCACGTAGCCCCTCCTCCATCGTGAAGTCGCAAACATCGTTCCTCCGAGGCCCGCGGCGCAGCAGTTATTGCGACTTCACGGACGAGCCGCGCGGGTCACGCCGGGTAGGCACGCACCTCTGTAGCCTTCACCGTGGCCCACAGCTCCTGGCCGACCACGAGACGCAGGTCGGCCACGGCGGTGGTCGTCACCTCGGCCGCGAGGGCAAAGGGACCAGAAAGGCTCACCCGTGCGGTCTGGCCGATCAGCTGTATGTCGCGGACGGTGACCGGCCACGTGTTGCGCGGCGAACCCTCTGGCCGGGTCAGGTAGAGGGCCACGGCCGACGGCGGGATGGTCACACAGACAGGTCCGCCGGCTGGGACCTCCGGCGCCACGACGATGGTCCCGTCGACCTTCACCTGTTGGTCCCCGACCCTTTGCCCTCGTAGGAAGTTCAGCCCGACGACCTGCGCCACATACGGGTCTCGGGGCCGGGCGATCACCTCTTGTGGGGTCCCCTGCTGGACCACCTTGCCGCCCTCGATGAAGACCAGGCGGTCGGCCAGCGACAAGGCATCGAGCGGGTCGTGGGTCACGAGAATGGTGATGCCGGGAAAGGTGCGCAGCCGGACGCCGAGATCGGCCCGTGTCTGCGCGCGGGTTGTCTGGTCGAGCGCTGACAACGGCTCGTCGAGCAGGAGCAGATCCGGGTCGGTGGCAAGGGCCCTGGCCAGTGCCACGCGTTGGGCCTGACCGGAGGAGAGCTCAGCGGGCCGCACGTGAACACGGTCGCGAAGGCCCAGTGCTTCCAGCTCGGCCCGGGCCCGCGATCGGGCGGCGTTCTTCGCAACACCGCGTGACCTCGGTCCGAAACCGACGTTGTCGATGACATTGAGATGCGGGAAGAGCAGGTGGTCGGCCAGGACCAGACCGGTCCTGCGTTGCTCCGGCGCCATCCAGACATTCTCTGCGGGGCTCTCCCAGAGGCAGCCAGCCACGTGAACCCGCCCTTGCTGTAGCCGAATCAAGCCGGCAAGGGCGAGCAAGAGCGTGGTCTTCCCCGAGCCGTTCGGCCCGAGGACCGCCACGACGTGACCTGGTTGTGCGTCGAGATCGATGTCGAGATCCAACAGTCCTCTGGTCAGGCGGACATCGGCCCGGAAGGTCATCACCTCTGTCTGCAGACTCACCGAAGCCACCGTCCGCGCAGCGCCCCGAGGATGACGACGCTGATGAGCAGCATGACCAGGCTCAACGAGATGGCAGCCTGAGGGTCGCTCTCGAGAAGGTAGTAGACGGCGAGCGGTGCGGTCTGGGTGCGGCCGGGAAAGCTGCCCGCGAAGGTGATGGTGGCACCGAACTCGCCCAACGCGCGCGCCCAGGCCAGCGCCGCCCCACTGGCGATTCCAGGTCCCACCATCGGCACGACGACGGTTCGGAAGGTTCGCCACGGCGAGGCACCGAGAGTGGCGGCCATCCCGTCATACCTCGGATCCAGCCCCCGCATCGAACCCTCAACAGCAAGCACATAGAACGGGAGTGCGACGAACACCTCGGCGAAGACAACGGCCACGGTGGTGAACGGTATGGACCACCCGGCCACGTCGAACAGCACTCTGCCCACAACACCTTCGCGGCCGTAGGCCATGAGTAACGCAACGCCGCCGACGACCGGCGGCAGAACCAGGGGGACCGTCACCAGCGCTCGCAGCCACGGCGTCGCGCGGTGCGTCGACCGGGCGAGCAGCCATGCGAGCGGGGTGCCGAGAAGCGCGCAGATGACGAGCGTCGAGCTGGTGGTCACCATTGAGAGACGTAATGCAGGGATCACGATGGGGTTGGTCATGTGGGCGGGGATGGCGATCCAGTCCACCTTGACCAGCAGCGCGGCCAGGGGCACGAGCAGGAAGGCGATGGCCACCCACGCCGGGATCACCAGACCGGCCCGCGCCCAGCGGACGTTCCTCACGGTGCGAACGCTTCTCACGGTGTCAGGAATCCATTGTCACGCAAGCGCTTTCGTCCTTGATCAGACAGGATGAAGGCCATCACCTCGACCGTTGTCGGGTCGTCCGTCAGCCGGATCAACGGGTAGTCGAGCGTCTGGTTCACCGTCGCCGGGATCGGCACCCCGTGCACCCGTTCGCCGGCCGAGAGCACATCGCTGCGGTAGACGATCGCGGCGTCAGCCTCGCCGAGCTGGACCTTCGTGAGCGTGGCCTTCACATTGGTCTCGTAGGACACGACATGGGCCACGACCCCGGCGATCGACAAGGCCTTTGCGGCCGCCATGCCACAGGGCACCGTGGCTGCGCACAGGACGACCTTGAGCGTGGGCCGGGACAGGTCGGCGATGGCAGTGACCCTGCCGGGGTTGCTCGGGGGGGTGGCGATCTCGAGCGTGTTCTTGGCCAGCGTCGGCATGCCGCCGACGATCCGGCTCTTGTCCAGGGGGCCGGCCGCGGAGATCCCCGCGAGGGCGATCAGGTCTGCGGGGGCTCCCTGGTTGACCTGGCTCACCACGGTCGAGCTGGCCGCGAAGCTCACCTGGACGTCGGTCCCCGGGTGGCTGGACTCGAAGTCCTTGGCGATGGCCGTCAGCGGCTCGGTCAACGATGACGCAGCCAAGATGACCACGGTATGCCGAGTGGGTGCGTTGCCCGGTTGGCCTGCTGCCGCACCGCAACCGGCGACGGCTACAGCGACGGCCATTGCGACGGTGGCTGCGGCGGCGGGCACGCCGCCAGAGCGTCCGGCCCGTCTCATGACGGGATGCCCATCACCACATGGGTCGACTTGATCGACGCGATCGCCACGACCCCCACGTCCAGCCCCAGCTCGTCGACCGCCTCGCGGGACATCAGCGACACGATGCGGAACGGACCTGCCTGCATCTCGACCTGAGCCATCACGGTGTCCTTGACGACCCGGGTCACGATGCCGCGCATCCGGTTGCGAGCAGACTCCTCGTTCACTGCGCCGACCGGTGCGGGGTTGGCGATCTCGCGGGCCACCGCCGCCAGGTCCTTGCCGCTGACGGTCAACCGGCCGGCGCCGTCCCTGGTCGTGACAAGGCGGCCTGAGTCGGCCATTCGCCGCACGGTGTCGTCGGAGACACCGAGAAGCTCGGCGGCTTCGGAGATTCGCAGTTGCGGCATAGAGCCAAGACTAGTGCCGCAGATGCGCCGCGAACAGAGGGACGTCCCCGCAACGTACGGCGTACTACGTCTGTCGTCCTGGACCTTCAGCGACACCGGGTGCGAACGGCGTTCAGTCCTCGAGCGGTGTGAGCGTGGGGCGCTTGGCGGAGATGGTGTCCCCGGATGACTCCCCGCGGAGCCGGCGTCGAACCCACGGTCCGACGTACTCCCGCGCCCACTGCGCATTTGCCCGAGCCGCTTCAGCTCGGGAGATCGGGGGAGCCGGTGGCAGGGGAATGGCCCAGCCGTCATCCTCGGCGCTGAATCCCAGTGTGCTGAAAGCATTCAGCGCTACCCGCCGATGACCCTCCGGCGTCAGGTGGATCCGGTCCGGGGCCCACAGGCGCCAGTCACGTAGTGCGTCCATGCCCCACAGGTCGATGACATGAGCGTCGTGGCGGCGGGCGATCGACCAGATGTGCGCCGTATACGTGGCGGCGCGTCCCCGCGTCGCCTTGACCAGCGGGGCGTCCCGGGGGTCCGTGGGTGTTGCCATCAGGACGTCGGCCCCGCTGGCCCGCAGCTGCACAACCGCGCTCTCGAGCCGGGCGGCCAGGGCGTCGATGTCGGCCCTGGGCCGCAGGATGTCGTTGCCCCCGCCCACGATGCTGACCAGATCCGGCTCGAGCGAGATGGCATCGTCGAGCTGCGGTCCGACGATGTTGGCCAGGAGCCGGCCGCGCACCGCCAGGTTGGCATAGCCGAAGGCGTGGTTGTCCTCGCGGGCCATCCGCGCGAGGTGTGCGGCGAGGCGGTCGGCCCAGCCGACATACCTGTTCGCGCGCTCGGGATCGGCGTCGCTCATGCCCTCGGTGAAGGAGTCCCCGATCGCCACATAGCGCGTGAAGG
>DATCQG010000232.1:0-3193 GCA_036569625.1 Dermatophilaceae bacterium
GCACGGAGTACGAGGTCGGCAACACCAGCGCCGTCTTCGACGGGGACATTGACGGTTTCATCGAGGCCGGGATCCGCTGGAAACGCAGCGCCGAGCGCGACGAGGCGTGAATCCGCAACGCCGGGATACCGCACAGTCCCACCAAAACAGGCAACCCGCCGTACGCTCGGAGGTGCCTCTGCGGCGCCAGTTCCTGCGCGGTGGGGCAGCCCCGATAGGCGGGGTGTCCTGTCCCCAAGTCCGCAAAGGCGCGTCGCACACATGATTCGCTTCGAGAACGTCAGCAAGACCTATCCGCGATCCAGCCAACCCGCCCTCAGTGACATCTGCCTCGAGGTCGAGCGCGGCGAGTTCGTCTTCGTGGTGGGACAGTCCGGGTCGGGCAAGTCCACCCTGCTGCGCCTCATCCTGCGTGAAGAGGCGGTGACCTCCGGCAACGTGCTGGTCGCCGGCCGCGAGCTGTCCACCCTGCCCAACCGCAAGGTTCCGGCACTTCGCCGCGAGATCGGCACGGTCTTCCAGGACTTCCGGCTGTTGCCCAACAAGAACGTCTTCCAGAACGTGGCTTTCGCCCTTCAGGTGCTGGGCAGGTCGCGTCAGGACATCCGGGCGGTCGTTCCCGAGAGCCTTGAGATGGTTGGGCTGGAAGGCAAGGAGAAGCGGATGCCCCACGAGCTCTCCGGTGGTGAGCAGCAGCGGGTCGCCATCGCCAGGGCGTTTGTCAACCGGCCGGCCATCCTGCTTGCCGACGAGCCCACCGGCAACCTCGACCCCACGACCAGCCTGGACATCGTGCGTCTGCTCGACCGGATCCACCGCACCGGAACCACCATCGTGATGGCTACCCACGACGGCGAGATCGTCGACCAGCTGCGCAAGCGCGTCGTCGAGCTCAACAATGGCGAGCTGGTCCGCGACCAGAGCCGCGGCGTCTACGGAGCGCGGCGCTAGCTCAGCCCATCGGGCGCCGCCCGCACGAAGTGCCGGCCAGCTGGCCGCGACCACACGACATACACAGAAGGGACCGAAGGGGAGCCATGCGACTGCAGTTCATCCTCAGCGAGATCGGGATCGGGTTACGCCGAAACATGTCCATGGCGATCTCGGTCGCGCTGGTGACGATGGTCTCTGTGCTGTTCCTCGGCCTCGGTGTCCTGACCCAGCGGCAGGTCGACACCATGAAGGACTACTGGTACGACCGGGTCCAGGTCTCGATCTTCTTGTGCACCGCCAAGTCCGACCTGCCCAACTGCTCCGCGGGCGCGGTCACCGGCCCGCAGCGAACCGAGATTCGCAGCCAGCTCGAGGCGATGAAGCCGCTCGTCAAGGGGGTGTTTCCCGAGTCACAGCTAGAGGCCTATAACCGCCTCAGGGCCCAGTACAAGGACAGCCCGAGCTACCGCGATATCAAGCCCGAGCAGATGCCGGAGAGCTTCCGGGTGCAGCTGTCGGACCCGACCAAGTACGACGTGATCACCAGCTCGTTCATCGGAGCGCCCGGCGTCGGCGACGTGCAGGACCAGCGCCGGATCCTCGACCCCCTGTTCAACGTGCTGCGCGGTCTCTCCTTCACGGCGCTTGCTCTGGCCGGGCTGATGGTGTTGTGCTCGGTGCTTCTGGTGGCCACGACCATCCGCCAGACGGCCTTCAGCCGGCGGCGGGAGACGGGCATCATGCGCCTGGTCGGCGCCTCGGCCTTCATCATCCAGCTGCCGTTCATCCTGGAGACCCTGGTCGCCACCCTGGTGGGCTCTGTCCTCGCGATCGGCCTGCTGTGGGGCATGGTTCGGTATGGCATCGGCTATCTGGCTGGCAAGCTCCCGATCAACTTCATCGGTTTGTCGGACGTTTGGATAGTCACGCCGTGGCTACTGGCGACCGCCGGGGTCCTGGCGACCCTGACCGCATGGTTCACGTTGCGCCGCTACCTGCGCGTCTAGACACGCCGCGGGGTCGCCGGCCAAATGTCCGGTGTTGCTCAAGGGGTCTGTGGTACCAATGTGAACGATGAGGCCTCTCTTGGAAAAGCCATTCCCCGCCCGCCGCCCTACGGTGCGGTTGGTGGGCCTGGGCGTCGTGCTCGCTCTTGCCTTCACCTTCGGAGTGGCCCCGCTCGGCTCGGCCAGCACCTCTGGCGACAAGAAGAAGATCGATGCCGAGGTCGCGCAGCTGCGGACCCAGCTGCAGGACACCTCCAAGAGCCTGGCCAACGCCTTCATCGAGCTGCACCGCACCCAGGCCGAGCTTCCCGGCGCACAGCAGGCGCTCGCTGCCGCTGCGGCCGCCCAGGTCGTTGCCGATCACCACAACGAAGAGGTAGCCACGGCGCTGGCTCTTGCCCAGGCGAACGAGGCCAAGGCGGCGGACGCGCTGGCGAAGAATGCTCTCGACACGCAGGCAGTCCAGGACCAGATCGGCAACATGGCCCGTGACGCCTATCAGCAGGGCGCGGTGACCGGCCTCTCCATTGCGCTCGAGGCCCAGAGTCCTGAGGACTTCACCAACCGCATGGTGATGATGGACACCGTCATGAGGGTCCGAGGTGCGACGTTGCGAGGCCTGGACACCATGGAGGCCGAGGGTAGGGCCGTCCGGGCCCACCTGGTCGCTGTGCGCGAACAGGTGGCCGCCCTGAAGGTCCAGGCTGAGGCTGCCCTGGCGCAGGCCACAGCGGCTCGCGACCTTGCCGCGGCCACCAAGACCAAGCTCGACCTGCTGTATGCCGCCCAGACCAGTTACACCGCAACGGTGGCCGCCGAGAAGGCCGCCGAGATCACGAGAATCAAGTCGATGCAGGCCCAGTCCGATGCTTTGGCACGGGTGCTTGCTGCTCGAGCCAAGGCGGCCCGGGAGAAGGCAGCTCGCGAGCGGGCAGCGCGCGAAGCCGCGGCTCGTGCGGCTCATCGGCCGGTGCCCCCGAGCGGGTCGGTTGGAAGCTCCAACGGATTCCTCAGCTACCCGGTGAACGCCCCGGTGTCCTCGGAGTTCGGCTTTCGCTTCGACCCCGTCATGCAGCGCTATCAGCTGCACGCGGGGATCGACTTTGCCGCCAACTGCGGAACGCCGGTCCATGCCGCGGCAGATGGCGACGTCATTATGGCGACACCGGAGTCGCAGAGTGGCGGCTACGGCAACCGGCTGGTTATCGACCACGGCATCGTAGGCAAGTTCGACCTGACCACGACCTACAACC
>DATCQG010000233.1:0-5760 GCA_036569625.1 Dermatophilaceae bacterium
TGTTCCCACGAAGGTGAACGACTCGTCCTTCTCGGCACCGTCGGTGTCGACCACCACGATCTCGCCGGCCTTGATCTCGCCGTACAGGATCTTCTCGGACATGGCGTCCTCGATGTCGCGCTGGATCGTGCGCCGCAACGGGCGCGCGCCGAGGACCGGGTCGTAGCCCTTCTTGGCCAGCAAAGCCTTCGCCGCCGGCGTCAGCTCCATGCCCATGTCCTTATCCTTGAGCCTGACGTCGAGCTTGGCGATCATCAGATCGACGATCTGGACGATCTCCGGATGGGTCAGCTGCGGGAAGACGATCATGTCGTCGACGCGGTTGAGGAACTCCGGCCGGAAGTGCTGCTTGAGCTCGTCCTTGACCTTGTTCTTCATCCGTTCGTAGCCGGTCCTGGTGTCGGCGCCGGCTGCGAACCCGAGCGACTGGCCCTTGGCGATGTCGCGGGTGCCGAGGTTCGTGGTCATGATGATCACGGTGTTCTTGAAGTCGACCACCCGACCCTGGGAGTCGGTCAGACGTCCGTCCTCAAGAATCTGCAAGAGCGCGTTGAAGATGTCGGCGTGGGCCTTCTCGACCTCGTCGAAGAGCACCACGGAGAACGGCTTGCGACGAACCTTCTCGGTCAGCTGGCCGCCCTCTTCGTAGCCGACGTAGCCAGGTGGCGAGCCGTACAGCCTTGAGACCGTGTGCTTCTCGCTGTACTCGCTCATGTCGAGCTGGATCAGGGCGTCCTCGTCGCCGAACAGGAACTCCGCCAACGCCTTGGCCAGCTCGGTCTTACCGACGCCGGTGGGACCGGCGAAGATGAACGAGCCACCGGGGCGACGCGGATCCTTCAGCCCGGCGCGAGTGCGTCGGATCGCCTGGGACATCGCCTTGATCGCCTCGTCCATGCCGACGATGCGCTTGTGGAGCTCATCCTCCATGTGGAGCAGACGCGAGGACTCCTCCTCGGTCAGCTTGAACACGGGGATGCCGGTGGATGCTGCAAGGACCTCGGCAATGAGCTCTTCGTCAACCTCGGCCACGACATCCATGTCGCCGGACTTCCACTGCTTCTCGCGCTCGGCCTTCTGACCCAGCAGCGTCTTCTCGTCGTCGCGCAGGGACGCGGCCTTCTCGAAGTCCTGGGCATCGATCGCGGACTCCTTCTCACGACGGACGTGCGCGATGCGCTCGTCGAACTCGCGAAGGTCCGGCGGTGCCGTCATCCGGCGGATGCGCAGCCGCGCTCCCGCCTCGTCGATGAGGTCGATCGCCTTGTCCGGGAGGAACCGGTCGTTGATGTATCGGTCGGCCAGGTTGGCGGCCGCGACAAGGGCAGCATCAGTGATCGAAACCCGGTGGTGGGCCTCGTAACGGTCGCGTAGACCCTTGAGGATCTCGATGGTGTGGGACAGCGTCGGCTCGGCAACCTGGATCGGCTGGAACCTCCGCTCGAGGGCCGGGTCCTTCTCGATGTGCTTGCGGAACTCGTCCAGAGTCGTCGCCCCGATCGTCTGGAGCTCGCCGCGCGCCAGCATGGGTTTGAGGATCGACGCGGCGTCGATCGCACCCTCGGCCGCGCCGGCACCGACAAGGGTGTGGATCTCGTCGATGAACAGGACGATGTCCCCACGGGTCCGGATCTCCTTGAGGACCTTCTTCAGGCGTTCCTCGAAGTCACCGCGGTAGCGCGAACCGGCAACAAGGGCACCGAGATCCAGCGTGTAGATCTGCTTGTCCTTGAGTGTCTCGGGCACCTCGCCCTTGACGATGTCCTGGGCCAGTCCCTCGACGACGGCAGTCTTGCCCACGCCGGGCTCGCCGATCAGGATCGGGTTGTTCTTGGTTCTTCGGGACAGCACCTGCATGACCCGTTCGATCTCCTTGCCGCGACCGATGACCGGGTCGAGCTTGCCCTCGCGGGCATCCTGGGTGAGGTTGCGTCCGAACTGGTCGAGGACGAGCGATCCGGCAGGAGTGCCTTCGGCCGGACCGACGCCGACGCCCTGGGGCTCTTTGCCCTGGTATCCACTGAGCAGCTGAATGACCTGCTGACGGACCCGGTTGAGGTCGGCGCCGAGCTTGACCAGCACCTGCGCTGCGACACCCTCTCCCTCACGGATCAGGCCGAGCAGGATGTGCTCGGTGCCGATGTAGTTGTGGCCGAGCTGCAGCGCCTCGCGCAGGCTCAGCTCGAGAACCTTCTTGGCACGCGGGGTGAAGGGGATGTGCCCGGACGGGGCCTGCTGACCCTGGCCGATGATCTCCTGAACCTGTTCACGCACGGCATCCAGGGAGATCCCGAGGTTCTCCAGCGACTTTGCCGCGACGCCTTCGCCCTCGTGGATCAGGCCGAGCAGGATGTGCTCGGTCCCGATGTAGTTGTGGCCGAGCTGCAGGGCCTCACGCAGGCTCAGCTCGAGGACCTTCTTGGCGCGCGGGGTGAAGGGGATGTGCCCGGAAGGGGCCTGCTGGCCCTGGCCGATGATCTCCTGGACCTGCTCGCGCACGGCGTCCAAGGAGATGCCGAGGCTCTCGAGTGCTTTGGCCGCGACGCCTTCGCCCTCGTGGATCAGGCCCAGCAGGATGTGCTCGGTCCCGATATAGTTGTGGTCGAGCATGCGCGCCTCTTCCTGCGCAAGCACCACCACCCGGCGGGCCCGGCCGGTAAACTGCTCAAACATCGCTCATCGCTCCCTCGCTATCGAGATACCCCGATGCTATCTGTGCTCACCGGTGGTGACCTACGTCAGCCGTCTGGCACATGCTGCACGACGACGTCGACTAAAAGGACCTGGGACCGGACCACTTCCTCAACCGCGCACGCAACCGGGCCTTTACCAACTCAACCAACTCGGCTACAGCGTCACCCTCAACCCCATCTCGCCAGCCGCCTGAACCTGTGGCTAGCTACCACGCTCAGGCACACGTCTTTTTCGAGTCAGTCCCCATATCCCTGGCGGGACGCCGGTGCCGGAGTGAAAATGGGGGCAGGTTGCCCGCCACGCCGATGCCTCCCTGGTTCTTGAGCCCGTGTTTCAGTCTGATGCTGGGCTCGATCAGTTGGGTTGCGCACTGCTCAGCGGCTGAGCTCAGCGGAGGCCGCCGACCGCGCCCACGCCGCCGAGGTCCACCGGTTCAACGATGCGATGACCGAGCGGTACGGCCCCGGCGGGTCGTCTCGACAGGATCTGCCCGCCGACTTCGCCGAGAAGATGCGGGCCGATCTGCAGCAGCAACCTGCGATGCGCACCCCACCCCCGGGGGTCATCGACGCCCGTGCAGCCCGACGCCGAGCAGGCCGAGCACCTGTACGACAGCGTCGAACGTCGCCGGGACCTGGCGGCGGGCCTTGAGGGCATCGCTGACGCCGAGACGATCGAGGCGAGAGTGCTGGCCGACATCAACCAGGCCCGGCCGGCGTCCGAAGCCGTGGCCACCGCCCCGGGTAAGACGGCGAAGGCCCGCCCTGCAGCATGGCACCGCCGGCCGTAGCCGGGAGGCGGAGAAGAGCCGCGGCCGCTGACATACGGGCTCTTCGAAGTGGACCGGGCAACTTCGAAGAGCCCATAAAATGGGCTCACTGGTGGATCCGGGCTGAGGTCATCTGAGGAGCTCACGTGGACGGCGCGCGGCACGGCTGGGACCCCGGCCCGTTCCACATCGGCATCTCCGGATGGCGCTACCCACCCTGGCGCGGGGTCTTCTACCCGCCTGGACTGGCCCAGCGACGCGAGCTTGGGTACGCCTCGCGCTCGCTCGCGTCGGTCGAGGTCAACGGCTCGTTCTACTCGCTGCAGCGACCGAGCTCCTACGAGCAGTGGCGCGCGCAGACGCCGGCCGGCTTCGTCTTCTCAGTCAAGGGCCCCCGGTTCGTCACGCACATGAAGAAGCTCGCCGGCGTCGAGGTGCCGCTGGCCAACTTCTTCGCCTCGGGAGTGCTGGCTCTCGGCGACCGGCTGGGGCCGATACTGTGGCAGCTGCCGCCGACGCTGGGCTTCGACGCCGACCGCCTCGGCGCGTTCTTCGCGCTGTTGCCGCGAACGACGCGCGCCGCCGCACAGCTGGCGACGCACCACGACCAACGACTCGACGGGCGCGCCTTCACCACCACGGACGCCGTCCGCCCGCTGCGGCACGCACTCGAGGTGCGGCACGCCTCGTTCGAGACCGTCGAGTTCGTGCAGCTGTTGCGCGACAACGACATCGCGCTGGTCTGCGCCGACACGGCAGGCAAGTGGCCGGTGCTGGACGACGTGACGTCCGACTTCGTGTACGCGCGGCTGCACGGCGACCAGGAGCTGTACGTCAGCGGCTACGGCGACGCGGCGCTCGACCGCTGGGCTGCGCGCGTCCGCAGCTGGCAGGTGGGCGGCACGCCGACCGACGGCCGCACGCTCGGCCCGCAGGCACCCGTGCGCGAGCGCGAGGTGTTCGTCTACTTCGACAACGACGTGAAGGTTCATGCCCCGTTCGACGCGATCGCGCTCGCGCACCGGCTCGGCGTCCGGGATCTGCCGGCGTCGGGACCGGCGGACGCGTGATCAGGCCCGGCAGAAATCTCGCCCGACCCCTTGACACCAATCACCCACATAACGCCAGCTCACCTCGTCGACTCCGATGCCCACCAGCCCATCAAGACGTCCTGGGTCCAGGCCGTCGGGGACGACCCGCTGCCAGATTCGCCCGGCGCTGTCCCGCTCCACCCGGGACAGCGCCGGTGATCGTGGTCTTGTCGGTCTTGGTCGCCAAGAATGCCACCAGGTCCTCGAAGTCACGGCTGAACCCCGAACGGTGCCGGGCGAACGGCACCGCCTCGACCCGCACCCCATGGGTCGGACAGACCAGCCAGCGCAGCGACGCCCGCACGATGATCTTCCAGCGCCCCAGGTCCAGTCCCCGCCAGCAGGAGAACCCCGGCCGGATGTCATAGCGAGCCCGGGTGCTGAACGCACACTCCGGGCATTGCCACCGGCGGCGCCGCAACGCGACATCGACGGTCACCGTGTCCTGGCCGAACGACACCTCGGTGACCGAGACCCCGGACAGCGCAAGCAGGCGGTTGAATGCGCTCGTGACGCGCACGGGCGACCCTTCGTGTGGCTGGCGTAGGAACCGCCAAACCTAGGTCAACGACCGCGCGCGTCACCCAACCCACAGCCAGATACACCAACCCACAGCCGCGTCAAGTCTTGCTGGCCCCCACAACCCCTCCCGAACCCACACTCATGCCGGGAGAACCGGAAATGTCAGGATCCTGTTCGGATCTGCGGGCCGGGCTCGGCAGAGATGCTCATAGGCCTGGGGCGCGGGCGCCGTGAGCCGTTCCTGAAATGCGGCGAGGGCGGGGCAACCCCGAAGGGTCACCCCGCCCGAAACGGCTGGCGGCCGACGCGCTGGTGGACGAGTCTGGAGCCGTGGCTGATCCGCGTCCCGTCAACGTCTCCCCGGCTCGGCAGAGGCCGCCCTCCGACGCCGTGCAGGAGAAGGCTGAGGCCGCGCAGCGAGCGGGGTCGACGGAAACCCCCCTGGCGCCCGGCACGGTGCGGCTGCACGTCCACCCCGCACTGCGCTTCCTGCTGCCGCGCCGGGGCCGCGAGCGCGGCGAGCTCGACCTGCCTCACGAACCCACTGCCACGGTTGGGCATCTCGTCCAGAGCGTGGGCGTGCCACTGACCGAGGTCGGGGACCTGGTCGTGGCCGAGGTTTCGGTGTCCTGGCGGAGCCGGCTGCAGGAGCAGGACCGGCTCGACGTCGTCGTCCGAGCCCGG
>DATCQG010000234.1:0-5707 GCA_036569625.1 Dermatophilaceae bacterium
GCGCTGGTGGTCTCGGCGCTTCCTGGAGGTGCTGGAGTCCTTCGCGCTGGGGTCCCGGCTGACACGAGGCAAGAACTACGCACGACGAGGTCAGGTGCTATCCCTGGAGGTGGCCCCCAGTGTAGTCACTGCGTCGGTGCAGGGCTCCCGAAAGACTCCCTACAAGGTGTCCATCGCACTGCCCGCCTTCAGCGAGCTGGTGTGGGCCAAGGTCGAGGTAACCCTTGCGGAGAAGGCGATCCACAGTGCCCGGCTGCTCGCCGGCGAGATGCCGCACGACCTCGAGGAGGTCTTCTTGGCGGCTGGCGCGCCGCTGTTCCCTCAGCGGGCCGAGGACCTGACTCTGAGCTGTTCCTGCCCGGACTGGGAGGTTCCGTGCAAGCACCTCGCGGCCGCGTTCTACCTCCTCGCGGAGAGCTTCGACGACGACCCCTTCGCCATCCTGCTGTGGCGCGGGCGCAGCCGCAAGGCACTCCTGAACCGGCTACGCGAGCTGCGCGGCGGCGATACGGCACATCTTGCCGTGGAGCCGGCGGCGCTGACGGCCGAAGGTCTTCGGGTGGGAGCGATGATGGCGCTGGCTGATCTGGCCCTGGTCGATGTCGACTTCTGGACCGGGGCGCCAGTTCCGGCGCTTCCTGTTCAGACGGAGCTGCCGACGGATCTGCTGCTGCGCCAGCTTCCCGTGCCGGGATCGTCCCTGGGTGGCCCGGACCTCGTCACCTACCTCGCGCCGCTGTACGCGGTGTTCGGAGAGTCGCCTGACTGAGGACCAGGCTTGATTGACGACCCGAAGTGCTGTTGCTTCGACGATGGTCGCGCCACCGCCGATGCGATCGTTGCCCAGAACCTAGCGACTCGAGCCGACATCGACGCGGCACTCACGCAACTTCGCACGTATGCGTCCGACCCGAGCACGCTCGTGGGCGATCCACGGCTCTTCCAGGTCTGGGCACACAGGAGCCGCGCCGGCACGTGACATCGACTCATGCCGCGGACGGGGGGACTGCTCGGGACCCCGCGATCCTTTAGCACGTTCCGCCCTGATGTGTTCCGACCGATAGACGCGACGAAGGCCCACACAGTGACGGACGCGAACCCCGAGGAGGCACTCCATGTATCGAGACTTTTGGCGACTGCACGTGGTTGCCGCCATCGTGTTCGTCTCTGCACTTGGGCTGGCGGTGAATCAGGCCAACCAAGGGTATGGAGCCAAGGCAGCATTGTGGGCCTTTGCCTCAGCGGCCTGCTTGGGAGTCCTCATCGCGCCGTTGTTATTGATGAGATCCGCGAAGCAACCTCGACCGCCACCCCCACCACATCCTCGCCGCTTACATGGCCTCGCGAACCTGAGCCCAGGCCCAGCCGAAGCATCGGCGTCTTCTTCCGGAGTACACAGTTTCGTAATACGATTGCTGGGTGGATCGACACCCACGGTCGGCTCCTCGAGATCGTCGTCCTGCTCCTCGACGACGGCACCGAGCTCGCCATCCACGCCATGAAGGCCCGAACCCAATATCTCGACCTGCTGCCATGAACCGCAAGGAGGCAAACCCCATGACCGACAAGAACCAGACCCGCACCGCCGGAGGCAAGCCCGTCACCGACGAGAAGATCCAGCACCTGGCCGACGAAGCAGAAGCCGGCTACGACACCGCCACCCTGCGCCGAACCGGAGGACGCAAACCCCTGGGCTCCGCAGCCGCACGCGTCATCCCCGTCCGGATCGACCCCGAGCTCGAGACAGCTCTCAAGGCACGAGCCGAAGCCGACAACGCCAATACCAGCGAAGTCATCCGCGACGCCCTCCGCGCCTGGCTCCGCACCGCCTGAAAGGCAACCGGCCGATGGGATCAGTCGGAAGCGACAGGCGTCCGACTCTGACGCGTGAAGGGCGGCCACGCTCGTCCGACTCTGCCGCCGAGAGTGGAGCTCGTAACTGCCCGCGATGAGCGGATAAGGCAGCGACGTCAAGCAGGCGCTTGGCCAGCGTGAACCTCTCGACTGGAAAATGCTGGCCGGGGCCTGCGTGCGGGCGTTCGCCCTCGCAGGGAGGGATCGTGGACCAAGGCCGGGCTAGTTGCCCTGTGAGCGCAGATAGAACGGATCACGTGCACAATTGGCGCATGCCTGAACTCGGACGTACCTGGATGGTGCTGCTGCGTGACGTCTCACATGCGGTGCACGTTGTCGGCGAGGACCGCTTGATGGCCGCTCTCGTGCTTCACGCGGAAACAGGTCTAGTGCTGGGTGTCTCAATCTCGGGCACGGCGGCCGAGGCGCTGGCCGGAGCTTTCGACGCCGCGCTCACGAATCAGGCCGCTGATCTCCCGCCGGCACCGCCGGCCCGGGTCGTCAGCCTCGCAGAGGTCGCGCCGGAGGTGCGAAAGGCCGTCGCTGCGGCCTCCTTCGGATCGCCCCAGCTGATCGAGGCAGGATCCTTTGCGGAGGCTGAGGACATTTTCGACAGCCTCGTCGGGCACATGGCCGGCCGCGCCCAGCCGACCGAGCCGCCGTCAACCGAGGACTGGTCGCTGCTCGTCGGTCAGGCCCTCACCTACCTCCGCGCAGAGCCTTGGGTGCGGTGGAGCGACGTCGTACCGCTGGGTCTCCAGCTCACGGTCGACGGGACTGTGACGAACTACGTCGCGGTTGTCATGGGCAACGCAGGTGTCCAGCGTGGCCTGGCCCTTTACCCCGGTGTGACGCTGCCGCCCGGCCTGCGCTCGCCAGGGCCAGCGCCAGCATTGGATGCCACCCCGAGCGGCACCTTGCTCTTGATGCTCGATAGGCCGGGGGAAATACCGGAGGAGTTCGCCGAGAAGGCGCTGCGCTACGGCTGGCCGGCTGGCGCGGCATACCTCCCGACCTTGGTCGGCGTGGGATCGGACGGACCCAGCGACCTCGCCGGCGCGGACGCCCATCGGTTACAGATTGCGCTGGCGGCTGTGCTCGCCATTGACTCCCGAGGTCCGGTTCTGGCCGAGGGCGCCCGCGCGACGACGGGACGGGTTGCACTCGCCGACGGGGCTCATGGGGAGTTCTCTATCGCGCAGTGACCTGGGTCGCCATAGACCTGGCTGTGTCCACGCGCGAGATCGTGTGCGGCTGGGCGTGCCCATCACGATCCGGCTGCCCGTGGTATCGCCTAGCCTGCGTGTGTTCGGGTGGCGCGATCCGGGAGTGACTTCGATTGCTGACGCCGACGACGTGCACCGCTTCGCCCTGGCCTTGCCTTTGCGTGGCCGAGATCGAGAGCGACGGCTTCCACTTTCGGGGTGGCCGACAGGGGATTCGTTGGCCCTACCCCGAGCCCACACTGGGCAAGTCGCGGCTCATCCGGACCGACATCGCGGTGCTGCTCGTCGGTTACGAGGCCGAGAAGCAGTCGTGCCCGGCGAGCCCGCGGTCTTCTTCACCACGGCCGGCTACGACGGTTCGCCGCTGTCGCTTGCCGACCAGTCGCTAGCTCCAGATGCGATCGGCAGGCGACCAGATACCAGCTTGGCTCGTACGAGTGGTATCGAACAATCCATCGGTGAACACGAGAACGGATTCCAGTACATCAGTGAAGTCCGCCGGTAGCCGATCTTCAAGGTTCTGCCGTGCGCGCCAGGCGTGCCACTTCGCCTGCGCTAAGGCGGGGTAGCCGTCTAGCGCGGGGCGAAGGGAGCCCATTTCGGCGTTTCGATAGGCCGCCACCTCGTTGATCGCAGCGCGGACGTCGCCGGCGACGAGGGGATGTCGACCGGCGATCAGGTAGAGGTCGGCGAAATCACGCCATCGTGTGCTTGTGATGCCACGCTGAGATGCGGTCACGATCTTCTCGGCCAACACCATCGGGATCGGATAGCCGAGCAGCCTGATGTGCCCACCCAATAGGCGCGGAAACTGCACCGTCTGAGGCTTGGGCCAAATCGGGTCTCCAACATTGACATCGACGTGGAATCGCATTTTGGCGGTCGACAGTTGCGCCCCGAGAGTGATGCGCACGCCGTTGTATTCGTCTTCGTCGCGGATCGCGACGCCGTGGGCGTCGGAGGTCTCGAACCAGAGTCCATCACTCTGATCATCGGGCAGTTTTGTTTCTGCGACAGCGATGATCATCAACGTGATGGTCTCGACGTCGTTGGGCGTCTTGAGTGCAGCGAAGTCGATATCCGCTGTCGGTCGGCGAAGTTGGTATACGGCCAGTAGGACACCGCCCTTGAGGATGAAGTCCTGGCTGCTCGCCGAGGCTGCCAGACGCAGGAGGAAGCCCTCCAGTGCATACAGGCGTAGGTACTCGTCGTTGGCACGCCCTGACTTCTTCGCCATCGCGCGCAGGTCCAAGTACGCGCGACCGCCGACCGTGGCACGGGTCGGTGGTGGAGTGCGACCCGCTGTCATAGCAGCACCTCGAAGGCGTTGAGTAGCGCGGGCATCGCCCTCGGGAAGGCTCTGGCGACCGCGACCAGCTGCGCTGGTTGGCCACCGCCGCGTAACCACCTGCGTAGCGCCTCGTTGGCGACATCCAAGCCGGCCGTGTTTCGCAGGCGGTAGGTGTCCACGATGGTCCTTGGGGCGCTGTACAGGCCGATGGTCGTGGTGTCGTCGACCGGAACTGTTGTTCGCCCGATGTCAAAGGTCGCTCGGTCGAAGCTGTGCCATCGGACGACTCCTCCGAGCCGCGGATGCCATTTGTCGCGAGGCAGAGCGATGTCGTGCCGGGCGGGTATGGCATCGGTGAGATCGTGTCGCGCGAGCGCTGACAGCAAACAGATGGTTGCTTCTGGGGCACGCTCTGCCACCTCAAGGAGGTCAAGGTCGGTGAGCTCGGCATCAGCCTTCCGGTAGAGCCCTCGGCCGACCTGCTCGAGCGCTCCAGTGTCGCGCAGGCTGTACAGCCGGTGATGGGTGAGCCCGGCGCCCAGTGCCTGTGCGTAGGTGAACGTCGTGGGGAGCCGCTCCAACCCTGGCGAAGTCATAGGAGAGATCCTACACAGAAGGTGCCTATCTGTGTAGGATTTGGTCGGCCTGGCTGTGACCCAAGGAGCTACACGTCGCGGATGCGATTCGGAACGCACGCCCGCTCTCACCCTGGACGCTGTCCGTGGACATGCGAAGGTCGCCGTCCAGTGGTGGGTCGTGGACCATGCACTGGGTAGCCACCGTCTGAGTGCCGCCGCGCCGGGAAGCAAACAGGTCAACGGAGAGCTGCAGATTCAGCTGGGGGCGGCTCTTTCTGACCAGATTTCTGACCCAGACCTGGTGAGACAGGGCGGTAACCCCTGGATCCTCTGGAGCCAGTTGGGCACGATCGTCGAAGGAGAACTGAGACGAAAAGGACGCACAGGGGCCCCTTGGATGTCGCCTTGTCTGCTCATAACCCGGAGGTCGCAGGTTCAAATCCTGCCCCGCTACCAACTGTGATGTCTCAGGACATCGCGGACGGCCGAACCCAATAGATGTGGGTTCGGCCGTCTTTTGTTTTGTCAGCGGGTTGGCCCAGGTGGTCGCCCGGTGCTTTGGTAGCGCTTGGTCGTGTCGAGGGTCAATTCGCGGATGAGTTCGCCGGTGGTGGCGCTCGATGATGCGGATGTCGAGGTCTTGGACCAGGACGATGACGCGGGTTCGGGCGTGGGTTCGGCCGATGCCGATGGAGTAGAGCGTCCCGCCGTGGCGCAGGGTGATCTTGCCTGCCTTGTCGACGCGGTCGCGGCGGATG
>DATCQG010000235.1:0-31927 GCA_036569625.1 Dermatophilaceae bacterium
GTCATAGCGAAGGGGAAACGCCCGGTCCCATTCCGAACCCGGAAGCTAAGCCCTTCAGCGCCGATGGTACTGCACTGGTGACGGTGTGGGAGAGTAGGACGCCGCCGGACATACATTGTCAAAAGAGCCCTCACCCATCAAACCGGTGAGGGCTCTTTTGCATTAACCCCTCTTGTGAGAGTGGGCGAACTGTCGGACTATTGCACCGAGCACTCGAGATGAATGGAGCCAGGCCCCGTGTCTGATGACAAGTCTGCCCGCCGCCCCCGAGATGACGACGCTCGTCGAGGCCCCTCATCGGGGCGTCCGCAACGGGATGCACCACGCGGTGGCGCCGATCGAGGCAGCGATCGGAGCGCCGCCCGTGGATCCGCACGCGATCCTCGAGGTGGCGCGGAACGTGAGGGCCAGCGCGGCAGCTCGATGTTGGCACCGAAGAAGCCTCGGCTGCCCGAGCCGGCGATCCCGGAAGGAGTTACCGGATTCGAGCTGGACCGCGCGGTGAAGAACCAGCTGCGCACGCTCAGCAAGGAGAACGCCGTTGGGGTGGGTCAGCATCTGGTGATGGTGGCCACGTTCCTGGACTCCGACATCGAGGCAGCGCAAGCGCACGCAGAGACTGCGGTTCGCCGTGCGGGCCGGGTACCGGCTGCTCGTGAGGCGTTGGGCCTGGTTCATTACCGCAAGGGGGAGTGGGCGAAGGCGCTGAGCGAGTTCCGCACGGCGCGCAGGCTTTCGGGTTCCTCACATCTGCTGCCCTACATGGTCGATGCGGAACGTGGTCTCGGACGGCCAGAGCGAGCCCTTGATCTTGCCGCGTCGCCCGAGGCGGCGAACCTGGCCACGGACGAACGCATCGAGCTGGCAATTGTGGTGTCGGGTATTCGTCGAGACCTCGGTCAGTACGAGGCAGCCGTTGTCGGACTCCAGCTGCCCCAGCTCAAGGTCGGATCACGCCAACCCTGGACGGCGCGGTTGTTCTATGCCTACGCAGAGGCCCTGCTTGCCAAAGGTGACGAAGCCGGGGCGATGACGTGGTTCGGCCACGCTGCGGAGGCGGACGTCGAGGGTGCCACGGATGCGGATGAGCGGCTCTCCGAGCTCAACGGACTGGTGCTGACCGATGTGCTCGAGGACGCCGGCGACGACGACACGCCGGATGCAGCCGAGCCCGATCGGTCCTAGACCCCCTTTCGTCCACATGGGGTGGGCCCGAGGTTACGTCGTCCACAGCGCAGTCGCCTCTGTCCCCTGAGGGGTGCCGGCCCGGTGATCATGGTCATCATCAACCAAGGATGAGGATGAGCATGAAGAGCAAGGGCGAGGCGGCGGCCACATCGGGGGCGGGTGTCAACGAGGTCATCGTGGGCGGGCGGATCAGCGGTTCACCGGAGCAGCGTGAGCTGCCAAGCGGGGATACGGTCGTGCAGCTGCGTCTCGTGGTTCCAAGGTCCGGCTCCAGAGCGGCCGCAGCTCGAGGTGGCGCGACTGTGGACACGATTGACGTCGCGTGTTGGACGAAAGCATTGCAGCGCAGGGCGGTTCGTCTCAAGCCTGGCGATCTGGTGACGGTCCGGGGGGCTTTGCGCCGGCGGTTCTGGCGTTCCCCGGCAGGGCCGGCCAGTCGCTACGAGGTTGAGGCCACTGCGTTGGACCGTCGTGTCGTTGCGCCGCCCTCGGCCTAGTCCGCACCGCTCACGATGGACAATGCGCGGGTGAGCAAAATGGGGTTCGGGAATGAAATCGTGCTGACAGTGACGTCATGAGGGTTCATGCCGACGAGGCCAAGGGCCTCCTGCTCGAAGGTTTCGATGGCATCGTCTGCGATCTGGACGGTGTCGTATATCGAGGGAATCAGGCTGTGCCACACGCGGTGGAGTCACTGGTGTCCGCGCTCCGGGCGGGTGTTCGTGTGGTGTACGCGACGAACAACGCCTCGCGGCCGCCCACCGAGGTTGCGGCCCATCTGCTCGGGCTCGGGCTGCCCGTTCCGGTTTCCCATGTGGTCACCAGTGCCCAGGCTGGCGCCCGCCATCTCGCGAAGCGCTGCGGGCCGGGGGCCAGGGTCTTGACAGTTGGCGGGCCCGGGGTACGGCTGGCTCTTCAGTCGGCAGGCCTGATTCCGGTCGAGGTTGCGGAGGCTTCGACGGTTGATCCGGTGGGAGCGGTCCTGCAGGGCTACGGCGCCCAGGTCGCCTGGACGGATCTCGCGGAGGTCGCGTACGCGGTGCAGGCTGGTGCCCTCTGGGTGGCCACGAACGCCGACAGCACCCTGCCGACCGAGAGGGGGGTGGCCCCCGGAAACGGTGCTCTCGTGGCGGCCGTTCGTTCCGCAGTTGGCGTAGATCCGGTAGTCGTGGGCAAGCCATATACCCCTCTCTACGACCTGAGCGTCGATGTTCTCGGCACCAGGATCGACCGCACCCTGGTGATCGGGGATCGTCTCGACACGGACATCCGTGGCGCCGCGGCCGCAGGAATCCCCTCACTGTTCGTGTTCGGAGGCGTTCATCGCTGGGCGGATCTGGTCGCTGCAGGTCCAGCTGCTCGGCCCCGGTATGTTGCCACTGACCTACGCTCTCTGAGCTCTCCATACGCGGAGCCCGTCCAGGACCTCGACGACCCCCAGCGGTGGGCCTGCGGTCAGGCGCATGCGCGCGTGACGGAGCCAGGAGGCCTGGTGGTTTCGCAGACCGGGACCTTGAACGAACGACTGCGGGCCGCTTTGAGAGCACTCTGGCAGGCGTTCGACGTTCTTGGTGCTCCGATGGATCCGCTGAGCGGCGATGGTGCGAGGTTGTCGCACGAGCTCGACGTGGCGCTCACTTCCGGGCGCTGAGGGCGCTCCGGCCGGACCCGAGGGTAGCGTGGAGGTGGAGTCGCGGAAGCGTCAGCCGGGTGGGCAAGACGGACGCGGCGTTGGGCAGTAGCGTGGTGCCCAACAGCCATCCTCTGGAGGAAAAATGGTCTTCGAATCGGTTCGCGGATATGTCCAGCTCGCCTCGGGTCTCAGTGAGCTGACGCGTGCTCGTGCCACCGAGGCAGCACACGGTCTGCTGTCCTTGCAGGGGTCTGGCATCGAGACCGGCAGCAAGCTCGCGGTGCAGGTGAGCGCACTGGCCGAGGAGCTGTTGGCTGCGGCCACGGCCAATCGTCACAACCTCACGACGCTGGTTCGAACTGAGGTCGATGCCGCGGTCAACCGTATCGGGCTGGTGCCGGCTGAGCAGCTGCAGGAGTCGCAGGCAGAGCTGGCCGCACTTCGCGCCGAGCTCGCCGCGCTACGTGCGTCCTTGTCCAGGGGGACCGCAGCAAAGAAAGCTGCGGCGAAGAAGACTCCCGTGAAGAAGGCGGCAGCGAAGAAGGCGGCAGCGAAGAAGGCGGTAGCAAGCAAGGCTGCCGTGAAGAAGTCCGCCGCCAAGAGGTCGGCAGCGAAGAAGACCTCCGCAGTCAGCGCGGTCGCCAACCCGGTGACCATGACCACGGCTACCCGGCGGTCAGCGGTCACTACCCGCCGCGAACCTGCCGGCGCGTGAGTCGTTCCGCGATGATGGACGGAGCACAGGACGAACCGCGCAGGCCAACAGGCGACAACGCCGTCGACGAGGTGCTCGGGGCGCTCGAAGCCGTGACCCACGAGCCTCTGGACATCCAGATCGAGGTGGGCGAGCGGGTTCAGCGGGTTCTGCAGGGCCGTCTTGACGATCTCGGAAAGGAGTGAGCGAGTCCACGCACCGTCTCGACGTAGAGCTGGTGGGCCGGGGACTTGCCCGCTCCCGGGGGCAGGCCCGTGAGCTCGTCGAGGCAGGATCGGTGCTGCTCGACGGGTCCGGCGCCACCAAGGTCTCCACGCCGGTCAGCCCGGACCAACGTCTGGAGCTCAGGTCCGGGGTCGAAGGCTGGGTGAGCCGAGCGGCATACAAGCTGGCTGCGGCACTGGAGTCGTTCGGACCAGAAGGGCTGGTCGCTCATGACAAACGTTGTTTCGACGTCGGGGCCTGCACTGGGGGATTCACGCAGGTCCTGCTCCGGGCAGGAGCACGAGAGGTCGTGGCCCTCGACGTCGGCCACGGTCAGCTTGCCGAGGAGATAGCGAACGACCCTCGCGTTGTTGAACGCTCAGGCGTGAACATCCGCGATGCCCGGGCCGACGACCTTGGAGGACCCGCGCAGCTTCTCGTCGCTGACCTCAGCTTCATCTCTCTGCGGCTCGTGCTTCCCGTCCTGCGGGACCTCGTCGAGGGCACCGGTGACTTGGTGCTCCTGGTCAAGCCGCAGTTCGAGGTCGGGCGCGAACGCCTCGGCAAGGGGGGTATCGTCCGGGCCGCCTCCAACCGTGCAATGGCTATCGAAGGCGTCGTGGGTGCAGCGAGAGAGGCAGGCCTGAACGCCAAGGCTCTGCGCGCCAGCCCCATCCGGGGTGCCACGGGCAACGCGGAGTACCTACTGTGGTTGACACCACGCCCCGGCCAGGGGTTGACCGCTGAGCAGGTCACCGAGCTGGCCGCCACACTGTCGACGGAGGCACCCCGATGACCCGCCGCATCCTGCTGGTCGCTCATCCACGCAGACTCGAGTCCCAGCACCTTGCCCATGATGTCGCGGCCCGGCTGCATGCGGCAGGCGTCCAGGTTGCCGTGCTGCCCGACACTGCTGAGGCGATGAGTCTGGCCGCCAGCCCCGATATCGTCACCGCCGACCCCGGCGACCCGACCGAGGGCTGCGAGCTGGTCTGCGTGCTGGGCGGTGACGGCACGATCCTGCGTGGTGCCGAGCTCTCCAGAGGGACCGACGCCCCTCTGCTCGGGGTCAACCTCGGGCACGTCGGCTTCCTTGCAGAGGCGGAGCGGGAGGACCTGGGCGGGGCCGTGGATCGCATTGTTGCCAGGGACTATGTGGTCGAGGAACGGATGACCCTGGAGGTCAGTGCGACCCAAGGTGGCGAGGTATTCGCCCGCAGCTGGGCACTGAACGAGGTCGCCGTCGAGAAGGAGTCGCGCGAGCGGATGCTCGAGGTCACTCTCGAGATCGATGGTCGACCGTTGTCCACATGGGGCTGCGACGGGGTGGTGATTGCCACACCAACCGGCTCCACGGCATACGCCTTCTCCGGCGGTGGTCCGGTGGTGTGGCCCGACGTCGAGGCGATGCTGGTCGTGCCGATCTCGGCGCACGCTCTCTTCGCCCGCCCACTGGTCGTCGGCCCGCACGCCAGGCTGGCCATCGAGGTGGTCGCGGACACCTGGGGCTCCGGTGTCATGTGGTGCGACGGATCGCGCATGGTTGAGCTGCTGCCGGGGGCACGCGTCGAGGTGTCCCGAAGCGCGATACCTGTGCGTCTGGCGCGTCTGACCTCCTCCCCCTTCGCCGACCGGCTGGTCGCAAAGTTCGACTTGTCGGTGCACGGGTGGCGCGGCGCCGGGCGGCGCAACAACGGCGGTTCCGGCATGTCGGAAAGGCTTGACACCCGCGGTCCGTAGGCTGTCGCCATGCTTCGCGAGATCCGGATCCAGAACTTGGGCGTCATAGACGACGCGGTGTTGGAGCTCTCGGCCGGACTGAACGTGGTCACGGGCGAGACCGGCGCTGGCAAGACCATGGTCGTGTCCGGCCTCGGGCTGCTGCTCGGAGCGCGTGCAGACGCCGGTCTTGTGCGCACGGGCGCGAAGGCGGCCAGCATCGAAGGGGTGGTGGAGGTCGGGCCGGATCACGCGGCGTCGCTGCGCGCCATAGAGGCCGGAGGCGACGCCGAGGACACCTTGATCCTGGCCAGAACCGTGTCTGCAGAGGGGCGTTCGAGGGCTCATGTCGGCGGACGGACCGCGCCGGTCAGCGTGTTGGCCGAGATCGGCGAGCTGTTGGTGGCCGTGCATGGTCAGTCCGACCAGTGGCGGCTGCGCCAGCCGGAGCAGCACCGGGTCCTCCTGGACCGCTTTGCGGGCGAGTCGGTTGCGGACCCTCTTTCGCGCTACTCGTCCCTGTATGACGAGTTCCACGGGCTCGGTGCCGAGCTGCTTCATCTGCGTGGACTGGCCCGCGACCGGGCACGTGAGGTGGATGTGCTCAGGACGGGCCTGGAGGAGATCGAGGCCATCGACCCGCGCTCCGGCGAGGATCTTGACCTACGTGCCGAGGACGAGCGACTGGCGCACACCGATGGCCTGCGAGCCAGCGCAGGGCAGGCTCACGCGCTCATCGCCGGCGGCCAGGACAGCCTGTACGCCGGGGCTGGAGGGGGTGAGGGCTCGAACGGCGGCGACGTGGCAGGGCAGCTGGGCAGCGCACGGGCCGCACTGGCACCAATGACCGCCCACGACCCGGCACTGGCCGACCTCGATCGTCGGCTCCAGGAGCTGGGCTACCTCACCGCAGACCTTGGGACCGACCTTGCCGAATACCTTTCGGACGTGGACGTCGACCCGGCCAGGCTGGCCTGGGTCCAGAATCGAAGGGCTGACCTCTCACGCCTGCAACGCAAGTACGGCGACACAGCGGACGATGTGCTGGCGTGGGCCAAGGAGTCCGCGGCCCGGCTCACCGAGCTCGAGGGGGTCGACGACCGGGTGGACGGTCTACAGGTCAGGCTCAAGGCTTTGCGAGAAGAGCTGACCGGATGCGCTGGTGAGCTGAGCGCGGCCAGGAGGCTGGCCGCCGCCGACCTCGGAGTCCGCGTCACGACCGAGCTCTCCCACCTGGCCATGGGCAAGGCGGTCGTCCAGGTCGGTGTGGCGAGCCGCCCCGACCCTGATGGTCTGACCCTCCCGGGTGACGCAGAGCCGGTGCGGTTCAGTCGTCATGGCGTCGATGATGTCGAGATCCTGATGGCTGCCAATCCCGGAGAACCCGCCCGCAGTGTGGCCAAGGCTGCCTCAGGCGGAGAGCTGTCACGGGTCATGCTGGCGCTCGAGGTCGTCACCGGTTGCGGGGATGTCCCGACCTTCGTCTTTGACGAGGTGGACGCCGGCGTTGGTGGCAAGGCCGCCCTCGACGTGGGTGCGCGGCTGGCTGCGCTGGCCGCATCGGCTCAGGTCATCGTCGTGACCCACCTGGCCCAGGTCGCGGCCTATGCAGACCGGCATCTCGTCGTGCGCAAGACCGATGACGGGCATATCACCGCAAGTGGGGTGACCGCGGTGACAGGCGAAGAACGACTGCGCGAGCTTGCGCGGATGATGGCCGGCGTCGAGGACTCCGACGTGGCTATCGAGCATGCCCGGGAGCTTCTTGCGCAGGCAGCGGCAACGCTCGGGAGGTGATGGCGGCAAGCATGCGCCGCGCGTGGCACGATGGGCGGCGATGTTCTCCTTCCTGCGCCACCTGCGCCGACGAACCCCACGCGAACCGGATCTGCCCGGTGTCCGCGGGACCGTGCGCATGGACGGGCGCACCAAGCACCTGACCAAGCGGCTCAGACCCGGGGACATCGCGGTCATCGATCACCAGGACCTCGACAGGGTCAGTGCCGAGGCTCTGCTTGCCTGCAAGCCCGTGGCCGTCATCAACGCTGCGGCGTCGATCACGGGCCGATACCCGAACCTGGGGCCGGGGATCCTCGTGAATGCGGGCGTGCCACTGGTCGACAACGTGGGCAAGGACGTGATGCTCGAGCTGAAGGACGGGCAGGCGGCCCGCCTTGACGGCGACACCCTGTACGTCGGCGATGTGGTTGTGGCCAAGGGGACCCTGTTCGACGACGACATCGTCGCGGCCGCGTTGGTCGAGGCACGAGTAGGCCTGGCGGTCCAGCTCGAGGCGTTTGCGGCCAACACCATGGAGTATCTCCGCCGCGAACGAGATCTGTTGCTCGACGGCGTCGGGGTCCCCGAGATCGCCACCGTCATCGAAGGCCGTCATGCGCTCGTGGTGGTTCGCGGCTACCACTACAAAGAGGATCTGCAGACGTTGCGGAGCTACATCCGTGAATACCGCCCGATCCTCATCGGGGTCGATGGCGGAGCCGACGCACTGATCGAGATGGGCCATCGTCCCCACCTCATCGTCGGAGACATGGACTCGGTCTCGGATGCGTCGCTAGCCTGTGGGGCCGAGATCGTTGTGCACGCCTACCGTGACGGGCGTGCGCCGGGGCTTGATCGGGTCCGCAAGCTGGGTCTCGATGCCGTTGTTTTCCCCGCGACCGGCACCAGCGAGGACGTGGCAATGTTGCTGGCCGACGACAAAGGGGCCTCCCTGATCGTCGCGGTTGGCACCCACGCCACCTTGATCGAGTTCCTGGACAAGGGCCGCTCGGGCATGGCCAGCACGTTCCTCACCCGCTTGCGGGTCGGCGGAAAGCTTGTCGATGCCAAGGGTGTCAGCAGGCTCTACCGTTCGCGCATCTCCAACCTCTCCCTGGGTGTCATGCTGCTCGTCGGCCTGTTCGCCCTCTTTGTCGCTTTGGCCTCCACACCGGCCGGGACCACCTTGCTTCAGCTGGTGGCTGCCCGGCTGGATGACGCGTGGTCCTGGATCGTGGGGGTATTCACGTGATTGACTTTCGCTACCACATCGTCTCCATCGTCTCGATCTTCCTGGCGCTCGCGGTCGGGATCGTGCTTGGGGCCGGGCCGCTGAAGGAAGACATCGGCAACCGCCTGAGCCAGCAGACATCCGCATTACGCGCCGAGAAGACCCAGCTGCGCACACAGCTGGACGCCGAGAAGCAGGGCAGCGCCGCGCGCGACACCTTTGTCGCTGCCATCGCCCCGACGATCATGAACGGCCAGCTGGCCGACAAGACTGTTGCGCTGGTCCTCGCGCCGGGCGCGGACGCCGATCTGGTGAAGAGCACGACGGCCGCACTGGCAACGGCGGGCGCCAAGGTGGGATCCACGATCACGTTGACCGATTCCTGGGCTGACCCGGCTAAGCGCATCTTTCGCAACACCCTGACCAACCAGCTCGCCCAGCTGGTCAAGGCGCCCCTGGCGGCCGGTCCGGACCAGCTGGCCGCAACGGTCCTGGCGCGGGCCATCCTGGCAGGAACCAGCCAGTCCACCCAACGGGTCGACCCCTCAGCGAGTGCGGCGCTGGAAGGTCTGGTGGCTGGCGATCTCGTCAAGGCGTCGGACCACGTCGTGCCTTCCTCCGCCGTGGTCATCATCGGTGGTCCCGTCAAGGGCTCCACCCAACCTGACACCGACGCGCGGTTGGCAACCTACGTCGAGCTGGTTCGCGCTCTGGATGCCGCTGGGTCAGGGGCCGTGGTGGTCACCCCTTCGAACACCACTGATCCGAACGTGTCCGCCGATCTCGTGGCTGCGGTCAGGAAGAGCTCGGACGCCGCCAATGTCGCCTCGACGGTTGACGATGGCGACCTGCCCATGGGAGTGACCACGCTCGTGCTGGCACTCGCGCAGCAGTACTCAGGCGGCGTCGGCCAGTACGGTCTGGCCTCTGATGCCAAGGCGATCACACCGAACATCACGGCCAAGCAGTGACGCTGAGGGCCACACTGCGGGCCTTGGGCGCCTTCTCCATCGGAGCCGCCGGGTCGCTCACTGCTGCCACACTCCTGAAGAGCCACCCCCCGGGCGGGATCCAACGATGGGCCCGGACGAACTACGCAGGCCACCCCGTCACGTTGCTCGAGGGCCCCGCCTTTGTCCTGAGTGCCGTGTCCGGAGCCCTCGCCGGTGGTGCGGGTGCCCCGGCGGCTGTCGCAGGCCTGGGCGCTGGGGCGTTCGGAGCCCTTGATGACCTCGCGGGTGAAGGCTCCAGCAAAGGCCTCCGCGGGCATCTGGCCGCAGCACGCCATGGCGAGGTCACGACGGGGGCCATCAAGATCGTGGGTCTTGGCGCGACCGGCCTCTTGACCTCTTGGATCATCGACCGGCCGCAGACTCGAACCCGGCCGGTCGCCACGCTCGTCGGAGGGGCCGTCATCGCCGGATCGGCCAACATCGTCAACCTGCTCGACCTTCGGCCCGGAAGGGCGCTCAAGGTCGTTCTGCTGTTGTCCGCGCCGCTCGTCGCGTTCGGACGCGGGATCCCGGGATCCAACGCAGCCGCCGGTGCCGCGGCGGGGGCTGCGATCGGGTCCCTGCCCGATGACCTCGCGGGCCGGAGCATGCTCGGTGACACAGGGGCCAACAGTGCTGGCGCGCTGTTGGGAACGGCTCTGGTGGCGCGTACCGGCTTGTCCGGCCGGCTTCTCGCGCTTGCCCTGGTGACGGCACTGACACTCGCATCGGAGAAGCTCAGCTTCACCACCGTCATCGAGTCGACGCCCGGACTGCGCGAGCTCGACGCGCTCGGCCGCTCGTCAGGGTGACGCGGTGAAGGATGTGACTGCCCGCGACCAGACATCGGCGTGGACCGGCAAGGCGGGCAGCGGGGTGTTCGCCGCCGCCGGCCTCATCGCTGCGGTCACGCTGATGGCGCGGGTCTTCGGGTTCGGTCGCTGGCTGGTGTTCTCCCAGAGGGTGGGGACCACCTGTGTCGGCAGCGTCTATCAGGCGGCCAACCAGCTGCCGAACGTCGTCTTCGAGGTTGCGGCGGGCGGAGCCCTGGCCGCTGTTGCTGTTCCGATCATTTCCGGCCAGCTGGCCCGCAAGGATGGGGCCGCGGCCACCCAGACGGCGTCGGCCATGCTCACCTGGGCCATGACCGTCCTCGTGCCACTCTCCATCCTGATGGCAGCGGCCGCCGCACCTTTGTCCGCGTTCCTGGTCGACAGCCAGAGGTGTTCTGGCTCAACGGATCTCACGGCATCGATGGTTGTGGTCTTCGCGCCTCAGATCGCGCTGTACGGCGTGGGGATCGTCCTTGCCGGAGTTCTCCAGGCGCATCGGCGATTCCTTGCCGCGGCGCTGGCTCCGTTGTTGTCCAGCGTCGTGGTGATCGCGACCTACCTGCTGTATGGGGCGCTGGCCCAAGGGAGGGGTAACGATCTTGCGCGACTGCCCAGCCAGGCCTCCACCGTGCTCGCGGCCGGAACGACCCTCGGGGTCGTTGCCCTGAGCTTGCCTTTGTTGGTCCCGGTTCATCGCGCGGGCATACGTCTGCGTCCGACTTGGACCTTCCCTACCGGTGTTGCCGCGCGAGCCAGAGCACTCGCAGGCGCTGGACTGCTTGCCCTGGTCGCACAACAGATCGCGGTTCTGGTCACCTTGTGGGTGTCCCAGCATCGCGGTGGCACCGGCACGCTGAACGTCTATACCTACGTGCAGGCGGTCTACCTCCTGCCGTATGCCGTTCTCGCGGTTCCCATTGCCACGGCAGCACTTCCGGCGATGGCGAGCATGGCGAGCAGCCTGGATCAGATCTCGCTCGAGCGCGCGCAGGGAACGCTGGCCTCATCGGTTCGGGCCATCACCGTAGCAACCTGCGCCGCTGCCGCTGTCCTCTACGCCATCGCTGGACCCACTGGTGCATTCTTCAGCGCGTTGGACGCGGGGCGGCACAGTCCTGCCGGACAGGCGGCGTTGGCTGCTCTGCCCGGTGCCCTGAGTGCCTTCGCGCCGGGGCTGGTCGGGTTCGGCCTGGCTGCGTTGCTCACCCGTGCCCTGTACGTCCAGGGCCGTCCGGCCGTTGCCGGGGGAGTGGTCGGGCTCGGCTGGCTGATCGCGGCCATCGTCCCTCTGGTGGTTCTCCACGATGATGCTGGGCCGCGAAACACTCTGCAGTTGTTGGGCTTTGCCAGCTCTGCCGGGATGACTGTCGCTGCCATCGGGCTCGTTGTCGCAGTTCATCGTGCGTGGGGTCCGCGGACGTTCAGAGGACTCGGTCGCAGCGCAGCAGTGGCTCTTGGGTCCGGTGTGGTCTCCGCGGCTGTGGGTCGGGCACTGGCCGGGACGTTGCACCCCCAAGGCGTCGTGGCTGGTGCCTCCGTCGCCCTGCTGGTCGCCACAGTCGTGGCGATGGTGTGCGTCGTCTCGATCTGGGTCGGCGATCGCGAGTCGGCTCGACTGGTGGCCGCCAAGCTCGGCAGGAGGGTGCGATGAAGATCGTCATGCTGCTGGGCCACAGCACCGGCGGCATCGCGAGCCATGTCGCGGGGCTCGGTGCAGATCTAAGGGAACGTGGCGTCGACGTCGTCGTGGTGACCGACCCTGTCACCGCTGGGCGATTCGACCGCCGGCTGGTGCGAGAGTGGTGGCCAGGATCGGGCGGGTGGTTTCGAACGCTGAACGACTTCAGCCGTTTCAGACGTCTGGCCTCGACCAGTGACGTGGTGCATGCCCACGGCTTGCGCGCGGGCGCGTTCGGCGTGTTCGCCGTCCGCAGCATTCCTCGTTGGCGGCGGCCACGCCTCGTGGCCACGCTGCACAACATGCCGGTCGGCGGACGCCAAGTGCGGGCCATCTCAGGGACTCTCGAGAGAGTGGTCGCTCGGGGCGCCGACGTGGTGCTGGGGGTGTCGGGCGACCTCGTGGAGCGAGCAGTCGCCCTTGGCGCGAGCCGGACCGCGCGTGCGCTGGTTCCGGCGCCGGTGATGTCGCCGGTCCGGCGCACGACGGACCAGGTGCGTGAGGAGCTGGGGATGCGCGAGGGGGCGGCGCTTCTGGTTACGGTGGCCAGGCTCGCAGCCCAGAAAGGTCTCGACAGCCTCTGTGATACCTCCTTGCTCCTGACGAAGAGGCTGGAAGCCGGCGGCCTTCCCGGGATCACCGGCCTCACCTGGGTTGTTGCCGGCGACGGGCCTCTCGCCGACTACCTGGCCGGACGGGTCGAGACCGAGGGGTTGCCGGTCGTCGCCCTCGGCCGGCGGGACGACGTCCCCGACCTGCTTGCGGCTGCTGACCTCGTGATCAGCACCGCGGTCTGGGAGGGTCAGCCGATCTGGCTGCAGGAGGCCATGGCGCTGGGTGCGGCGATCGTTGCCACGGACGTGGGTGGGACCCGTGAGGTGACCGCCAACGGCGCCCTGCTCGTGCCAGCCGGCGACCCGGCATACCTGTCCGGTCGCATCGTCGACCTGCTCGGCGACAGGTCGCGCCGCCAGGCGCTGCGAGAGGCGGCCCTCGAGCGCGCGCAGGAGCTTCCGACGATGGCGGACGTCGTTGCCCAGCTCATGGGCGTCTATCTGGATTGATCGACAAAGCCGAAGGTCGACGGCTCGGCGCGACACGGTGCCGCGATGACTGACTCTGTATGCCGAAGCCCTCCGGATGACGTAGAGTCAAAGCCCGTGGTGCAGCAGACAAAACACATCTTCGTAACCGGAGGCGTCGCCTCTTCGCTCGGCAAGGGCCTCACGGCATCCAGCCTCGGACATTTGCTCCGCGCCCGCGGTCTGCGGGTGACGATGCAGAAGCTTGACCCCTACCTCAACGTGGATCCCGGGACGATGAACCCGTTCCAGCACGGTGAGGTCTTCGTCACCGATGACGGCGCCGAGACGGACCTGGACATCGGCCACTACGAGCGATTCCTGGATGTACCGCTGGCTGGCTCGGCCAACGTCACGACCGGGCAGGTCTACAGCCGGGTGATCGCCAGGGAGCGTCGCGGGGAGTACCTAGGCGACACCGTTCAGGTGATCCCGCACATCACCAACGAGATCAAGTCACGGATGCGCGAGCAGGCCGACGTGCCTGCCAAGGACCGCCCGGACATCATCATCACCGAGATCGGCGGCACCGTCGGCGACATCGAGGGGTTGCCCTTCCTCGAGGCCGCCCGCCAGGTGCGCCACGACGTCGGCCGCGACAACGTCTTCTTCCTCCACATCTCGCTGGTGCCCTACCTCGCACCCAGCGGTGAGCTGAAGACCAAGCCGACCCAGCACTCGGTGGCTGCGCTGCGACAGGTCGGCATCCAGCCCGACGCGATCGTGCTGCGCGCCGACCGTGAGATCCCCGACAGCGTCAAACGCAAGATCTCGCTGTTCTGCGACGTCGACACCGAGGCGTGCGTTGCCGCGGTCGACGCACCGAGCATCTACGACATCCCCAAGGTGCTGCACGCCGAGGGCCTGGATGCCTATGTCATCCGGCGCCTCGGTCTGCCCTTCCGCGACGTCGACTGGCGCGCCTGGGACGAGATGCTGCGCAGGGTGCACAATCCCGAGCACGCCGTCGAGATCGCGCTCGTGGGCAAGTACATCGACCTGCCCGACGCCTATCTGTCCGTCACCGAGGCCATGCGCGCGGGTGGTTTCCACCACGACGCCAGGGTCTCGGTCCGCTGGGTCGCCAGCGACGAGTGCGAGACCGACGCCGGCGCCCAGAAGGCACTCGGCGGCGTCGACGCGATCGTTGTCCCGGGCGGCTTCGGCATCCGCGGCATCGAGGGCATGTTCGGGGCGCTGAAGTGGGCCCGCCTCAATGGTGTTCCGACACTTGGCCTGTGTCTCGGGCTGCAGTGCATGGTGATCGAGTACGCGCGCAACGTCCTCGGTATCGCGGACGCATCCTCCAGCGAGTTCCACCCGCACACCACAAATCCGGTGATCGCCACGATGGAGGAGCAGAAGGCCTTTGTCGAAGGCGCCGGAGACCTTGGCGGCACCATGCGGCTGGGGACCTACCCGGCCAAGCTGGTCGAGGGTTCGGTCGTCGCCGGTGCCTACGGGTCACGTCTGGTGCATGAGCGCCACCGCCACCGCTACGAGGTCAACAACGCCTATCGGGGCCAGCTCGAAGAAGCCGGTCTGCGCATCTCCGGCACCTCGCCCGACGGCAGTCTGGTGGAGTTCGTCGAGCTGCCGGCCAGCACGCATCCTTACTACGTGGCCACCCAGGCCCACCCTGAGTTCCAGTCCCGCCCGCACCGGGCGCATCCGCTCTTCGCTGGACTGGTCAAGGCCGCCATTGATGCTCAGAAGGCCTCCCGTCTGGTCGAGGTAGAGAGGCCTAGGGACGCCGAAATCGTTTCAGTGCAATGAGTCTGGACGCCCCCGTCCTCCATGGCGTTGACCTGGCCGACCGGCTCGTCCAACGTCCGGTTGTCGAGACGGCCCTTGAGTTCGAGGGCATGGTCTGGGACGTCCGGCGTGACATCGTGGACCTCGGAGAGGCCGGCGATGTCACCCGCGAGTACCTCGACCATCCGGGCGCGGTGTCGATCGTTGCGCTGCGTGAGGTCGCGGGCCGTGACCAGGTGCTGCTCATCCAGCAGTACCGCCACCCCGTCGGCGCCTTCGAGTGGGAGGTGCCAGCCGGTCTGCTCGACGTCGCAGGTGAGCCGCCCTGGCAGGCTGCGGACCGCGAGCTCCATGAGGAAGCCGACCTGAGCGCCCGCCGCTGGGACGTTCTCGTCGACTACTTCGGTTCTCCCGGCGGAAGCTCCGAGGCCCTTCGCGTCTTCCTTGCCCGCGACCTGGCAGAGGTCGACCACGACGAGCGCTTCAGCCGCGAGGGCGAAGAACACGGCATGTCGGTCTGCTGGGTCGACCTTGACGAGGCTCAGGAGGCGGTGTTGCGCGGTCAGCTGCACAACCCCAGTGCGGTGATAGGCATCCTTACCGCGCACGCGGCGCGTGCTCGCGACTGGGCCACGTTGCGACCGCGCGACGTCCCCTGGCCGGAGCACCCGGCGTACCGGAGCTAACCGGCTCGGAGGCGGATTGTCCGTTTCCGTAAGATGTGGGACTGACCTGACCAAGCTGCTCAGGATCAGCCCCGACCACTGAAATAGAGGACCTCTCGTGCTTCGCACTCATGAGGCCGGCACGTTGCGCGCCGGCATCAAGGGACATGTTGGACAGTCCGTCGTGCTGACCGGCTGGGTCGCCCGTCGGCGCGATCACGGCGGCGTGGCCTTTCTCGATCTGCGCGACGCATCGGGGGTCGCACAGGTGGTCGTGCGTGACGAGATCCTTGCCAAGGGCGGTGCCCACGACCTGCGCAACGAGTACTGCATCAAGGTGAGCGGAGAGGTGCGCGAGCGTCCCGAGGGCAATGCGAACGCAGACCTGCCCACGGGTGAGATCGAGGTTGTGGCGACCGACCTGGAGATCCTCAGCCCCGCGGCCCCGCTGCCATTCCAGATCGACGAACGTGTCACCGTGGGTGAAGAGGCGCGGCTCAGACACCGTTACCTCGACCTTCGGCGCCCAGGTCCTGCTGCGGCTATTCGCTTGCGCAGCAAGGTGAACCAAGCAGCGCGGGCTGTCCTCGCCGAGAGAGACTTTGTCGAGATCGAGACTCCCACGCTGACCCGTTCGACCCCCGAGGGTGCCCGCGACTTCCTCGTGCCGGCACGTCTGCAGCCCGGATCCTGGTACGCCCTGCCCCAGAGCCCGCAGCTGTTCAAGCAGCTGCTGATGGTCGCCGGGATGGAGCGCTACTACCAGATCGCGCGTTGCTATCGCGACGAGGACTTCCGTGCCGACCGTCAGCCGGAGTTCACCCAGCTGGACCTCGAGATGAGCTTCGTCGAACAGGACGACATCATCGAGCTCGGTGAGGCCATCGTGACCGCGCTGTGGAAGCTGATCGGCCACGAGATCCCCACGCCGATGCTGCGCATGACCTTCGCGGACGCCATGGCGCGATACGGCTCGGACAAGCCTGACCTGCGGTTCGGTCTGGAGCTCACCGACTGCACGGACTTCTTCAAGGACACCACCTTCCGCGTGTTCCAGACGCCGTATGTCGGCGCGGTCGTCATGCCGGGCGGCGCCTCTCAGCCACGCAAGACGCTCGACGGCTGGCAGGAGTTCGCCAAACAGCGTGGGGCCAAGGGCTTGGCCTATGTCCTCATCGGCGAGGACGGAGAGCTCGGTGGACCCGTCGCCAAGAACCTGACCGAGAGCGAGCGCAAAGGCCTGGCCAACCATGTCGGCGCCGACAAAGGCGACTGCATCTTCTTCGCAGCCGGTCCCGCCAAGGCATCACGCTCCCTGCTGGGTGCCGCACGCCTGGAGATCGGCAGGCGTTCCGGGCTGATCGACGAAAAGGCGTGGTCGTTCCTGTGGGTTCTGGATGCACCACTGTTCGAGCCGACCAGCGAGGCCGAGGCCTCTGGTGACGTGGCGGTTGGCTCCGGTGCCTGGACGGCTGTGCACCACGCGTTCACCTCCCCCAAGGCCGAGTTCATGGACACCTTTGACACCAACCCGGGTGCGGCGCTGGCTTATGCCTACGACATGGTGTGCAACGGGAACGAGATTGGTGGTGGCTCGATCCGTATCCACCGCAGGGAGATTCAGGAACGGGTCTTCAAGATGATGGGCCTGTCGAAGGCAGATGCTCAGGAGAAGTTCGGCTTCCTGCTGGATGCCTTCGCCTTTGGTGCGCCCCCGCATGGTGGGATCGCCTTTGGCTGGGACCGTATCTGCGCCCTGCTCTCCGGCACCGACTCGATCCGCGACGTCATCGCCTTCCCGAAGTCCGGGGGCGGCTTCGACCCACTGACCTCTGCGCCTGCCCCCATCACGGCAGCACAACGCAAGGAGGCCGGGGTCGACGCCGTGCCCGAGCCCAAGGCGGAGGACAACGGTCAGGCGTGAGGTCGCAGAGAATGCTGTTCCGAGGCGCTCGGAACAGCAGTTCTTGCGACTTCGCGGTGGTCCGGGCGGCGAGATAGCCTGCCAACCGTGACCACCGGTGCCGACAACGACCTCTTCGCGGCCTCGTCGCGCGACGCCGGAGGTGGTGACGGTGTCAGTGCCACGTCATTGCCTCCCCTGGCCGCCAGGATGCGTCCTCGCTCCCTGGACGAGGTTCGGGGGCAGAGCGAGGTCCTGCGGGCCGGAAGCCCGTTGCGGCGGCTGATCGAGGGGCACGCCGGCGCCGCGGGACCACTCTCCGCGATCATCTGGGGGCCGCCAGGGACCGGCAAGACGACGCTGGCTCATCTCGTGGCGAATGTGGCCGGCCGCCGGTTCGTCGAGCTGTCGGCCGTCACGGCGGGGGTCAAGGACGTCAGGGCCGTCATGGAAGGTGCGGCGCGCGAACGTGACATGTATGACCGGCAGACCGTCCTCTTCCTGGACGAGATCCACCGGTTCACCAAGGCCCAGCAGGACGGACTGCTGTCGGGGGTGGAGAACCGCTTGGTCGTACTGGTCGCGGCGACGACCGAGAACCCCTCGTTCAGCGTCATCGCACCACTGCTGTCGAGGTCCATGCTGATCACGCTGGAGCCGTTGTCGGATGACGAGCTCGATGACGTCCTGGCCGCGGCTCTGAGCGAGCAACGTGGCCTGGGCGGGGTTTTCACCCTCGAACCAGGGGCGAGGCAGCACGTCATACGGATGGCGGGCGGGGATGCGCGTCGCGTTCTCACCTCCCTGGAGGCGGCAGCGGGCGTTGCGCTGGACGCACAACCGGCCGGGCGGGTCAGCGAGGAACAGATCCTGATCACGCTCGCTCAGGTCGAACAGGCCGTGGCTCATGCCGCGGTGCGCTATGACCGCGCCGGCGACCAGCACTACGACGTCGCGAGCGCCCTGATCAAGTCGATGCGGGGGAGCGACGTCGATGCCTCGCTGCACTACCTGGCCCGGATGCTCGAGGCAGGGGAGGACCCACGATTCATCGCCCGGCGGATCGTGATCGCAGCCAGCGAGGACGTCGGGATGGCCGACCCCACGGCCTTGCAGACCGCGGTCGCCGCGATGCATGCGGTGGCGCAGATCGGCATGCCTGAAGCGCGGATCATCCTGGCGCAGGCCGTGGTGCACAACGCGATAGCCCCCAAGTCGAACTCGAGCTACCTGGCTATCAACGAGGCGATTGCGGACATCCGGGCCGGCAAAGGTGGTCCGGTGCCGGTGCACCTTCGGGGAAGTGGATACGCCGGCGCCAGCCGGATCGGACATGGCGAGGGCTACAGGTACGCCCACGACGACCCCGCCGGCGTCGTCGCCCAGCAGTACCTTCCCGATGACCTGCTCGTGGGCACCGACTACTTCCGGCCCACCGACCGGGGCTTCGAACAGACCCTGTCCGCGCGGTGGGCCAGGCTCAAGGAGCTGATCCGGGCCACCTGAAGCTGTTTGGGCGGGCGGGTGCCCGTGGCTGCGGAGTCGTTCCGGCTCGGCGGAGGTCCGGGGATGATACGCGCCGCGATAGGGTTCTGGCTCCGGCTGTGATGAACATCTTTGGTGAGGTGAGCGTGTGAATGTGACAGTGTCCATCGGCGACGTCGCCGGCGTGATCGCCGCACTGGCGTTCGCCTACCTGGTCGTGCGTCTTGGCGGCGTCCTGGGCAAGGCCGGCAAGGTTCTTGACGAGACCCGGATCGGCGTGCGTGGCATCTCCGAGCAGACAGTCCCGCTTCTCACACAGGTGACCGACACGGTGGCCTCCACCAACGAACAGATCGTGCGCCTGGACACCATCACGGCAAACGTCTCGTCGATGAGTACCAACGTCAATGCGCTCACCTCCCTGTTCGCTGCCACGCTGGGATCTCCTGTCGTCAAGGTGGCTGCCTTCACCTACGGGGTGCGTTCGGCGATGAGTGGCTCCGGCCGGCGGAGTGCCCGCGGTCGACGCAGGAAGGGCTGACCGATGCGCCGTCTGTTCTGGATCGCGCTCGGAGCCACCCTGGGTGTGCTGGTCGTCCACAAGGTCACCAAGGCCGCGCAGTCCTATACCCCAGCTGGCATGACCCAGGGCCTTTCTGCTGGCCTGTCCGACCTGGGCGAGGGTCTGCGCGAGATGGCCGAGGCGGTTCGAGAGGGGATGGCCGAGCGAGAGACCGAGCTCCGTCACGCCCTTGGCATCGACACCGGAACTTTGCCCGACGGGCGCGAGATGAGTGCGGAGCAGGCCCGCGCCCTGATCGAGGACCCGACGTCACCGCAAGCTCGCTAGGGGCCCAACGCCCCCGGCATACCGTTGGGTCTGACTTGCCTTGTTGCGAGCCGGCTCAGACCGTTAGGAACTGTACCTATGGAAACCGCGGAGATCAGGCGACGTTGGCTCGCGTTCTTCGAGAGCAAGGGCCACGCGATCGTGCCCAGCTCCTCCCTGGTGTATGACGACCCGAACCTTTTGTTCGTGAACGCCGGCATGGTGCCGTTCAAGCCCTACTTCCTGGGCCAGGAGACGCCACCCTGGAAGCGCGCCACCAGTGTGCAGAAGTGCGTCCGCACCGGCGACATCGACGAGGTCGGCAAGACCAGCCGCCACGGCACCTTCTTCCAGATGAACGGCAACTTCTCCTTCGGCGACTACTTCAAGGCTGAGGCGATCACCTTTGCCTGGGAGCTTCTGACCATGAGCCAGGCCGAGGGTGGCTACGGCCTGGACAAGGACAGGTTGTGGGCGACGGTCTACGAGGACGACGACGAGGCCGCCGACCTCTGGGTAACCCACTCCGAGATCCCGGTCGAGCGGATCGTGCGTCGGGGGATGGCAGACAACTTCTGGTCGATGGGGGTGCCCGGGCCATGCGGTCCCTGCTCCGAGATCTTCTATGACCGCGGCCCCGACTATGGCCAGGAGGGCGGACCCGCCGTCGACGAGGACCGCTACATGGAGATCTGGAACCTGGTCTTCATGCAGAACATCCGCGGCGAGGGCAGCGGCAAGGACGACTACCCGATTGTGGGCGACCTGCCGGCCAAGAGCGTCGACACCGGCATGGGCCTGGAGCGCCTCGCCTCGGTCCTGCAGGGGGTGGACAACCTCTACGAGATCGACGAGGTCTACCCCGTGCTGGTCAAGGCGGCGCAGCTGACCGGCAAGACCTATGGGGCGAAGTCCGCGCACGACGCCGCACACAGCGACCCTGACGATGTTCGCCTGCGGATCGTGGCCGACCACGTCAGGTCCTCGTTGATGCTCATCGGCGACGGCGTCACCCCGGGCAACGAGGGTCGAGGTTATGTCCTGCGCCGGATGCTGCGCCGTGCCGTGCGCTCGATGCGTCTGCTCGGCTTCGACGAGCCGTGCCTCCAGCATCTTCTACCGGTGAGCATGGAGCGGATGAAGGCGTCCTATCCCCAGCTCGAGACCGGGTTCTCCAGGATCTCGCAGATCGCCTACGCCGAAGAAGAGGCCTTCCGTCGCACCCTGGCGTCGGGCACGACCATGCTGGACACTGCCGTCGCCAAAGCCAGGTCGGCCGGTCAGAGCACGTTGTCCGGCGATGAGGCGTTCGCCCTTCACGACACCTTTGGGTTCCCGATCGACCTGACCCTCGAGATGGCGCAGGAACAGGGGATCAAGGTCGACCAGGACGGTTTCCGTCGCCTCATGAAGGAGCAACGCGACCGGGCCAAGGCCGACGCCAGATCCAAGAAGAGCGCGCATGGTGACACGTCGGCATACCGCTCCGCCCTGGGATCTCTGGGACGCGTGGTGGAGTTCACCGGGTACCACGAGACCATCTCCGATGCTCAGGTCGCGGGCGTGCTCATCGACGGCGCTCCCGTCGCTTCCGCCCATGAGGGGGATGAGATCGAGCTCGTTCTGGACCGGACCCCGTTCTACGCCGAGGGTGGTGGCCAGCTGGCGGACGCCGGTCGGATCACCCTGGCGGGCGGCGCCGTCATCGAGGTTCGTGACGTGCAGTCGCCCATCAAGGGTCTCGTCGTCCACCGCGCCATGGTTCTCTCAGGTGAGGTGCGCCCGGGGGAACAGGCGCATGCACTGGTCGACATCGACCGCCGGCGCGCGATCTCGCGGGCACACACCGCCACCCACATGGTGCACAAAGCCATCCGGGAGGCTCTGGGTGACACCGCGACCCAGGCCGGTTCGGAGAATGCGCCGGGACGCTTCCGGTTCGACTTCAACGCCTCCGCGGCGCTGCCGGTGTCAGTCCTCTCGGACGTGGAGGCCAAGGTCAACTCGCTGTTGCTCGAGGATCTGCCGGTTCGCGCCGATGTGATGACCCAGGACGAGGCGCGTGCGTCGGGGGCGATGGCCCTGTTCGGGGAGAAGTACGGCAAGGCGGTGCGCGTGGTGTCCGTCGGCGACTGGGCCCGCGAGCTCTGTGCCGGCACCCACGCGCAACACTCCGGACAGCTCGGGCTGGTCAAGCTCCTCGGCGAGGCGTCCATCGGCTCAGGAGTTCGACGGGTGGAAGCCCTGGTGGGAACCGACGCCTACGAGTTCCTGGCTCGTGAGCACGCCATCGTCGGAGCGCTCACCGAGGCGCTGAAGGTCCGGTCCGAGGAGCTGCCCGAGCGAGTCGCCAGCATCCTGGCCAAGCTCAAGGAGGCCGACCACGAGATCAGCGCCATGCGGATGCAACAGGTGCTGGCTGCGTCATCGTCACTGGCCGCTGGTGGCCATGACGTCTTCGGAGTGAGCTTCGTGGGCCATGACGCGGGCGCCGGCGTCGGCGCGGACGATCTCCGTGGTCTCGCCCTCGACGTGAGGTCCAGGCTCGGCAACGACCGTCCGTCCGTGGTGGCAGTTGCCGGGGTCTCCAAGGATCGCCCGGTGGTCATCATCGCGACCAACGATGCGGCCCGGGCATGGGGTCTGCGGGCCGGGGCGCTGGTCAAGGTCGCGGCACAGGCCCTAGGCGGCGGTGGTGGCGGCAAGGACGACGTGGCCCAGGGCGGTGGCATCGACCCGACCAAGGTCGGCGAGGCGCTGGCCAGGGTCGAACATGCCGTCGGCGAACGTGTCACGGCAGGGCGCTGAGGGGGATGCGCACGGGGATCCGGTTGGGCGTTGACGTGGGCACGGTCCGTGTCGGGCTTGCGGCCAGCGATCCCGATGGCCTCCTCGCCACCCCGGTGGAGACCATCAGCCGAGATGTGGAGGCCGGGTCCGACTCGGACATGGGCGTGATCGCGGACATCGTCCGTGAACGACAGGCGCTCGAGGTGATCGTCGGGTTGCCGAGGTCACTGTCCGGGGATGAGGGCCCCGCCGCACGCGCCGTTCGTCGCTACGCAACCGCTCTGGCGGCCCGAATCTCGCCGACCCCGGTACGGTTGATCGACGAGCGCCTCACGACCATCGACGCCCACCGCGGGTTGCGCGAGAGCGGCCTGCCCGGCAGGTCCCAGCGTGCCGTGGTGGACCAGGCGGCCGCGGTGCTGATCCTGCAGGCGGCACTGGACGCCGAGAAGTCCACGGGGCTGGCAGCAGGAGAGCTTGTGGGCGGACGCAAGGCGCGCACCGGCAGGACGAAGACAAAGGGTTCGAGGCCATGAAGAAGCGCCATCTCGACACGGCGATCTTCGGCGACCCGTCCCCTGAGCATGGCCCGGAAGGTGCCGGCGGCACTGGACGAGCCAGGCACCGCAGCGAGGGTCCGCGCGCTCATCGTCACCGTACCCGGGGTAGGCGCCGGGTACTCGTGCTGCTGTTGACCCTTGGTCTGGTCGCTGGTGCCGGCGTCGTGGCCTTCCGTGTGCTGGCCCCCCTGGTCTCCAGCGTGACGGCGAGCAACGACTACACGGGCGAAGGCTCGGGCGCTGTTTCCGTCATCGTGCAGGGCGGGGATACCGGGCGGTCCATCGGTGCGACTCTGGAGAAGGCTGGCGTGGTCAGGACGGCCAAGGCCTTTGCTGATGCCGCCGCGGCCAATCCCAGGGGCGGCTCCATCCAGCCGGGGGACTATGCCCTTCGCCTCAGGATGAGCGCGGCGTCGGCCCTGGCCATGTTGCTGGACCCTGCCAACCGCACGATTCCGCGGGTCACGATCCGCGAGGGTTTGTGGACCTCCGAGATCATCAGGGCGCTCGCAGCTGCCACCGGCCGGCCGCTGGCCGACTACCAGGTGGCGTTGAAGGACCCGGCGACTCTGGGTCTTCCGCCCGGGGCTCGCGGAGATGCGCAGGGGTACCTCTTCCCGGCAACCTACGAGTTCGGCAAGAACACCACTGCTGCCGAGCAGCTTCAGACGATGGTGGCCAAGTCCCTCGAGGAGCTGGGCAAGATCGGCGTGGGCCCGGCACAGATGCAGCGGGTGCTAACCATCGCCAGCCTCGTCCAGGCTGAGGCCAAGACCAGCGCCGACTTCCCGAAGGTGGCACGGGTCATCGTCAACCGCCTGGCCAGGCCGATGCCGTTGCAGCTGGACTCGACGGTCAGCTTCATCTCTGGGCATCGTGCGGTGACCACGACCAACGCCGAAAGAGCGAGCAAGAGCCCCTACAACACCTACGTCGTGGCGGGTCTTCCACCGGGGCCGATCGACAACCCTGGTCTATCGGCCATGGAGGCGGCGCTCAACCCGGCACCGGGGCCGTGGCTCTACTTCGTCGCGGTCAACCCCCTTACGGGTGAGACCCGCTTCGCCGTCGATGCGGCAGGTCATGCGGCCAACGTCAGGATCTTCCAGAAATGGTGCTCGGACCACCCCGGTAAATGCTGACGAGCGATGTTCGGCGCGCCGCCGTCCTGGGATCGCCGATCAGCCACTCCCTGTCCCCGGCGTTGCATCGCGCGGCCTACCGAGCCCTGGGCCTGAGCACGTGGCTCTACGACGCACATGAGGTGCGGAAGCCTGCGCTGCCGGGGTTCGTTGCCGGCCTGGGTGCCGAGTGGGCAGGGCTGTCCCTGACCATGCCCCTGAAGGAGGCTGCCTTCGAGGTCGCCGACGAGGTCTCTGACCTTGCCCGCGATGTCGGCGCCATCAACACGCTGGTGCGGCGGCGGGACGGGGGCTGGCGTGGTGAGAACACTGACGTGTATGGCGTTTCGCAGGCTTTGCGCGAAGCAGGATGTGTGCGTGTCACCAGCTCGCTGGTGCTCGGTTCGGGTGCGACCGCGCGGTCAGTCGTGGCAGCGCTGGCGATGTTGGGTGCTCAGAAGGTGACTTTCGCGGTGCGTTCAGCGGCGCGACCGGAGACCCTGGAGCAAGCGCGCCGGGCTGGGATCGAGGTTGATGTCGTCAAGCTGGACCAGGTCGCGGATCGGGTCCAGGACGCGCCCCTGGTGGTCAGCACCCTGCCGGCCGAGGCACTTGCCGACACGCCGAGAGCAAAGTTGCTCCCAGCGGGCTCGCGGCTGGAGGATCACCTTGTGCTGGACGTCGTCTACGCCGGTTGGCCGACGCCGCTTGCGCAAGCGTTCGAGGAGGCGGGGGCGAGCATGGTGTCCGGGTTCGAGATGTTGGTCCACCAGGCCGCCGAGCAGGTGCGTCTCATGACCGGCCTGCTCCCACCGCTCGAGAAGATGCGGGCGGCCGGGCGCGCTGCGATGGGGTCCTCATGAGCTTCGTGCTCCCGCCCGGCGCCGCCCCCTGGTGGGCGATCGCCGTGCTGGCGGTCCTTGGCGCGGGTGTGGGGGCCTGGCTGACCAGGGTGCTGGCCGATGCGAGCTACCGTCGCCCCGAGGAACGCGACCAGCCGCTTCCCCTTCACCCCTGGTGGCTCGTGATCGCCGTGTCGGTGGCCTGGGCGAGCCTGACGTTTCGTTTTGGTGACCACGCGCAGTGGTCGCTGCTCCCGGCATACCTCTATCTGGGTGCTATCGGTGCCGCGCTCACCCTGATCGATATCGACGTGCACCGCCTGCCGGACCTGATCGTGCTGCCGTCATACCCGATCGTGTTGGTGCTGTTGCTCGTCCCAACGGTGGTGACCGGTCAGTGGGGTGCGTTGTTGAGGGGCCTGCTGGCCGGGCTTGCGCTGTTCGCGGGCTATCTCGTGCTGGCCCTGGTCTCGCCCGGAGGCGGGGGACTGGGCCTGGGCGACGTGAAGCTCGCCGGTGTCCTGGGTCTGTTGCTCGGATGGCTGGGGTGGGGGCCGGCGATCGTCTCGGTTCTGGCAGCCTTCGTCATCGGTGGCGTCCTCGCGGTGATCCTGCTCGTGCTGCGCCGGGCGAGCCGTTCGTCCCACGTGGCCTTCGGCCCCTCGATGATTCTCGGCGCATGGGTCGCGTTGATGTTCCCGGTCCGGGTGATGACCGGCTGACCAGCCTTGGGCTGGCGCTGTGGCTAGGATTTCGCCATGCTGCGTTGGTTGACTGCCGGTGAGTCCCATGGCCCCGCCCTGATCGCGACGATGGAGGGTCTGCCCGCGGGCATCGAGGTCACCACCTCCGACGTCGCTGCGGCCCTCGCCCGTCGCAGGCTCGGTTTTGGCCGGGGGGCCCGGATGAAGTTCGAGCAGGACGCCGTGGAGTTCCTCGGCGGCGTCCGTCACGGTGCGACCATCGGTTCGCCGCTGGCGATCCGGATCGGCAACTCCGAGTGGGCCAAGTGGGAGACGGTGATGAGCCCGGACCCCGTGAGCGCTGACGCACTGGCCGCTGCGGACGACATCGGCTCACCACAGGAGATCGCGCGGAACAAGCCGCTGACCCGGCCGCGTCCCGGTCACGCCGACCTTGTGGGCATGCAGAAGTACGGGTTCGACGACGCCCGGCCGGTGCTGGAGCGTGCCTCGGCGCGCGAGACGGCGGCCAGGGTGGCTCTGGGCGCCGTGGCGTCGGCTTTCCTGGAGCAGGCCTACGGCATCACGCTGGTGTCGCACACCGTGGCCATTGGAACGGCTGGCGTTGGTCCCGAAGCCGAGCTTCCGCGGCCGGATCAGGTCGAGGCGCTCGATGCCGATCCGGTGCGCACGCTTGACCCTGCGGGCTCGGCCGCGATGGTGGCCGAGGTGGAGGCGGCCAAAAAGGACGGCGACACGCTCGGCGGCGTCGTGGAGGTCCTGGCCTACGGGTTGCCTCCGGGCCTGGGCTCCTACGTCCACTGGGACCGTCGTCTGGACTCGCAGCTGGCCGCGGCCCTGATGGGAATCCAGGCGATCAAGGGCGTGGAGATCGGCGACGGCTTCGTCACAGCGGCCCGCCGCGGATCGGCTGCACACGACGAGCTTGACCGCCACACGGACGGCGTGATCCGGCGACGGACCGGCCGGGCAGGGGGCACCGAGGGCGGTATGTCGACCGGTGACGTCCTGCGTGTTCGGGCGGCCATGAAGCCGATCAGCACCGTGCCCAAGGCGCTGGCCACCGTCGACCTGACCACGGGGGAGGCCGCGACGGCCATCCATCAGCGCTCGGACGTCTGCGCCGTGCCCGCAGCAGGGGTCGTCGCCGAGGCGATGGTCGCCCTCGTTCTGGCACAGGCCTGCATCGAGAAGTTCGGCGGTGACAGCGTTGCCGAGACCTCGAGAAATCACCGCGGCTACCTGGACGCGATCCCCGAGACGCTGCGTTCGTGGTGAGCGACACAGCGCCGATGCCGGGCCACGATGGTCCGGTGCCCTCCTGCGTGGTGCTCATCGGCCCGCCCGGAGCGGGCAAGACAACGGTTGGGCGGGCGCTCGCCGCCCTGCTGGGTGTCGAGCTCCGCGATACCGATCAGGCCATCGAAGCCCAACAGGGGAGGTCGATCTCGGACATCTTCATGGATGACGGGGAACCGCGGTTCCGCGAGCTTGAGCGCACCGAGGTCGCCGCGGCACTGGCGTCCCACTCGGGTGTGCTGTCCCTCGGTGGCGGCGCGGTGATGGACCCGGTGGCATCGGAGGCCCTCACGGGACGAACCGTCGTGTTTCTCGACGTCGGGATCGCGGATGCCGCCAAACGCGTCGGGTTCGACCGCAGCCGCCCGCTCCTGGCCGTGAACCCGAGGGCGCAATGGATCCGGATGATGGAGGTGCGTCGCCCGACCTATGAGCGGCTCGCGACCTTCACCGTCCAGACCGCCGGACGCGAACCGCAGGACATCGCGGCCGAGATCGTGCAAGAGCTGGGGAGACGACGATGAGTGACGCCACCCGGATCCGTGTCGGCGAGGGCACCGGCTCGGCATACGACGTCGTGATCGGGACCGGACTTCTGGGGGAGCTGCCTGGTCTGTTCGGTCCCGGCGTGGAACGGGTGCTCGTCGTCCATCCGCGCACCCTGCACGCCATCGCGCAGTCCGTGCACGATGAGCTGGGGGCACAGGGCTATTCGGCGTTCATCGTCGAGGTGCCCGACGCCGAGGAAGCCAAGTCGGCACAGGTCGCCTCACGTCTGTGGGGTCTCCTGGGCCGGTCCGGTTTCACCCGCTCGGACGCGATCGTGGGTATCGGCGGGGGGACCGTGACCGACCTTGCGGGCTTCGTCGCGGCAACATGGCTGCGAGGTGTCGCAGTGGTCCATGTCCCGACGACACTGCTTGCCATGGCGGACGCCGCGGTGGGAGGCAAGACCGGCATCAACACTGCAGAGGGCAAGAATCTGGTCGGAGCGTTCCACCCTCCGGCAGGCGTCCTGTGCGATCTTGGGACGCTGGAGACGTTGCCGTCCCAGGACCTCATCTCCGGGATGGCCGAGGTCATCAAGTGCGGGTTCATCGCGGACCCGGTGATCCTCCAGCTCGTCGAGCAGGACCCTGAAGGGGCCATGCACAGCGAAGGGCCGGCCGTTCGCGAGCTGATCGAGCGCTCGATCAGGGTCAAGGCCAACGTCGTGACGAAGGACCTCAGGGAGTCCTCCCTGCGGGAGATCCTGAACTACGGCCACACCTTCGCCCACGCGATCGAGCAGGTCGAGGGCTACTCGTGGCGGCACGGCGCAGCGGTCAGCGTCGGCATGGTGTACGCGGCTGAGCTGGCGCGTCTGGCAGGCAAGCTCGATGACGTGGTCGTGGACCGACACCGCTCGGTCCTCGCCAGCATCGGACTGCCCACGAGCTACCGCGGAGACCGGTGGCCGGAGCTCTACGAGGCCATGAAGCGCGACAAGAAGGTGCGAGGCTCGCTGCTCCGCTTCGTGGTGCTGGACGGGGTGGCCGAGCCCACCCGACTCGTCGGCCCAGACCTGTCCCTGATGCTCTCGGCGTACGCGAGGGTCAGCTCGGAGCAGGACAGCTCAGGTGTACCCCTGCCCTGAGACGCAGCGCTTCCTGAGAGTCGCGTCCAGTAATGTCGCGTATCGTGACGACCCTGCCCGGACGGGTGGATACCCAAGTGGGCGTGGAAGGAACAGATGCGGTGGTGCTGGAGGGCGCTCAGTGCCGCCTCGGTAGTCAGCGTCATTCTGCTCGCGCTCGCACTCTTGCTGTTCACCCCGGGTCCGGCGATCGCGGTTCCGTCCGGCCTGGCCGGCTGGCATCCGGACTCGGGCGACCGCAGCGCCCTGACCCGCACCTATGACGGCAACCGCATCGCCATGCAGGCGGCCGGTGCGCCCTACGCGCAGTGGGCCGTGCAGGGCCGCCAGTTCCTGACCTTCGACCCGCGTGGCAACGGCCGCATCGTCGAGGTGTTCGGTGATCTGGTCGCAGCCGATCGCATCGCCGTGCTGGTGCCCGGGGTCGCCACCCGTGCGGACAACTTCAGCACCGGCCTTGGTGACGTTCTCGACCGCGCTCCTGCTGTGCAGGCTCGCGCCCTGTTCGACGCGGCTAGCGCTGCAGCGCCCAGCCAGCACGTGGCCGTGATCGCCTGGCTCGGGTATGACGCGCCGCAGGGCGTTGGGCGCGATGCCGCCCGCGAAGAGCTGGCACGAGCCGGTGCCACCTCCCTGGACTCTTTCGCCAAGGACGTGGCGTCCCTGCGTCCGAGCGCGCAGGTGACGGTGATCGGCCACAGCTACGGGTCGGTGGTGGCCGGGCTGGCTGCCGCTGACCTCCCGGCGCAGGTGAGGGACATCATCGTGGTGGGCAGCCCGGGTATGGGCGTCTCGCGGGCGAAGGACCTGCACACGTCCGCTCACGTCTGGGCGGGCCAGTCGGCACTGGACTGGATCGACTGGTTGCCAACCTTCAGGGTCTGGGGTGCGGGCCACGGCACGATGCCCGCCACACCCGGCTTCGGCGACACGGTGTTCGGCACCCGTGGGGTCACCGACCACGACCGCTACCTGGCGCCTGGCACGCAGTCCCTGGACAACATCGTCAAGATCGTGCTGGGACGTGACTCGTCGGTCACTGGACCCGACTCCTCGGCCGGGAGCAAGACGCTCCTTCGCGGGGTTGCCTAGACTTTCGCGGAGTTGCCCGGACCTTTCGCGGGAATGCCTAGACTCTCGGGCATGACGGCGTCGCTCGTGTATGTGCTCAATGGCCCGAACCTCGATCGGCTGGGGAGCAGAGAGCCCGAGATCTATGGGTCGGAGACCCTCAAGGACATCGAAGATCTGGTGTCGCGGGAGGCGGAGGCACTCGGTCTCACGGCGGAATTCCGCCAGACCAACGACGAGGCCGAGCTGATCGGCTGGATCCATGAGGCCGTCGACCAAGGTGCCGACGTCGTGCTCAACCCGGCTGCTTTCACGCATTACTCGTATGCCGTCCGGGACGCGTGTGCCCTGGTCACGACGAGCGGGGGCAGGCTGATCGAGATCCACCTGAGCAACCCCGCGACCCGTGAGGAGTTCCGCCACACGTCGGTCGTCGCAGGCGTCGCCACCGGGACGATCGCCGGGTTCGGATCCGGTTCCTACCTGCTGGCCCTGCACGCACTGACCCTGTGACCGACCCTGTGACCGACCCGGCGTCTGGCCTGTGAGGGAGCCGGAATAGGCCGTTCGGATGATGGCGGGAGTGCGGCGCCTGGCCACACGCTGTGAAACGATCCCCGTGCTTGAGGAGGAAGCTGATGAAGTTCGCCCCCCGCGCGGCCGTTTCGATGCTGATGCTGTCCGGTGTCTTCGCGCTGGCTGTTGCGGCCGTCCTGGCAGTCTCGACGGCCTTGGTCGTGGCCGCGAGCACTCGGGGCGCCTGGGCGATCCTGGCAGCCATCGCAACGGCAGCCATGATCGTCGCCATCGGCATGGGGGTGCCAGCCGCCCGCAGACGACAACGCAAGCCGGTCGAGGGTGTACTGATCACCGATGGCGAGCAGCCGCTGCTCTGGGTGGAGATCTGCATCGTGGCGGAGGGCCTGCACATATGGCCGCCATCCGAGCTGGTCCTGGCCCCCGACGCCTCGGTGACTGCCTCCGAGAACAGAACCTGGCTGGGGCTGCGCCCGGGGGTACGCCGTCTGCAGCTGGGCGAGGTGCTGCTGGCCGGGCTGACCGAACGGCAGCTCCGCGCCGTGATCGCCCACGAGCTCCTTCGCTTCTGGGGACCCACCTCCTCTGCCCGGGTCATCCACCGTGGCGGGAAGGTCATCGGACGGGTCCTTGACCTGGTGGGTGAGGACTCCAGAGCTGGCAGGATCGTCGGGCGGTTCGGCCGCATGTACGTCGCGGTCTCCGATCCCGTCCTTCGTGGGTACGAGCTGGACGCAGACACGCGAAGTGCCAATCTTGTGGGCAACGGGGCGACCTCTGCCGCCCTGCGTGAGGTCGCTGTTCTGAGCAAGGGCTGGGATGCGTTCGTGGAGGGGTATCTCGAGCCGGCAGTGGCAGCGCAGCGGCGCCCGGCGGACGTCTTCGCCAGCTTCGCGGAGTTTCTCGACTTCCCTGACCGGCGGGCGCAGCTCGCCAAGGCCATCGGTGCGCCCTCGGCGCAGCCTCGCCCGACGTACAACTCTCATCCCTCTCTTGCCGACCGGCTCTCAGCTGTCGCGTCGCTGCCGGAGGACAACACACAGGACAGGTCCGGGCGTGCGCTTGACATGCTGCGCGAGCCCGACCGGGTGATCGGCCGCGTCCATCAGTGGATGTTCCAGGACCGGGAGCTCGTCACTGCCCCCTGGGAGGAGATTGTCCCCGCGGCCGGTCGTGCCGCCGCGCGCCAGGAGGCCCGGAGGCTCGTGCGGCTGGGTCAGGCCGGTGAGCTGGGTCCGACACTGTCGGTTGCGACCCAGCTGGACATCATCCGGTTCGGGTTGGCCGAAGAGATGGTGCGTCCGTTGTTCGACGAGGGCACACCCCTGGAGGTCGAACGGCAGATGGCGAGCCGGCTCGTGACTGCATTCCTGGCCACCACTGCGATCGAGGCAGGCACAGTGAGCTTCCGGTTCAGCTGGGCTGCGCCCTCCCAGCTGGTCGATGCAGAAGGTGAGGTGCAGGACCTGTCAGGGCTGGTCGACGCCGCACTCGCCGACGAAGCTGCACTGGCCGCGCTTGAGCTATGGCTTCGCAAGCACAAGGTGGGCATGGATGTGGCGCTCGGGGATGACGAGGGACCAGAGATCAAGAAAGGCACCCCCGGCCAGCCGGCAGTGAGCCCGAGCCCGCACCCCGAGCAGGCCGCGGACCCGACCAAGGTCCACGAGCCGGTC
>DATCQG010000236.1:0-3835 GCA_036569625.1 Dermatophilaceae bacterium
GCACGTGGTGGCAGGTGAAGGATTCGAACCTTCGAAGCTTTCGCGATGGATTTACAGACCATGAGCGGCAAGCCCGTGACCAGCGAAAACGTCCCTTTCATCGACAACTTACGTGCGCATTCCCCACAGATACCCGACGACCACCGACGACAACCGGCTACAGCCGGACACCCGGGGAGCACTTCGCGTTACGCGGCGCGACACGATGTCACCCGACCGCCACCCAGTCACCGACCTGACCGTCGTCTACAGCTGAGCGGGGGACGATCGCCCCTGCGATACCCGGCCAACTCGACCGACGCGACCAGGTCGGTGCCCTGCGGCCCCGACCTCGACGCGGTCATGGCGTCGGTTCGCCAGTTTCTCGACGCCGGTTAGGCGTACCTGTACTTCCACCAGATCGGCCCCGATCAGGACCGCTTCTTCCGGTTCTGGAACGAACAGCTGCAACCCGCCCTCGCCGACCTGTCCAGCGAGCACCTGGCGACCTGAGAAGAGGAGACGGCATGCCGCAACGAGCATGGAGCGACAAGCGAGAGCGCCAGTACGACCACAGCAAGGAGGGCCTTGTCGAGCGGGGCGAGGACGAGGACACCGCCGAGGAGATCGCAGCGCGTACCGTCAACAAAGAACGGGCCCGCGCCGGGGAGGCGGAAGAGACGAGTCGCACATCGACCGAAGACATCTCCTCGGGGCGCCGGGGCGGTCTGCGGTCGCATCGCGGACCGAGCGGACGCACACGGGACCAGCTCTACAACGAGGCCCGCGAGAAGAACACCAAGGGCCGCTCGAAGATGACCAAGGCCGAGCTCGAGCGGGCCGTGGGTCGCTGACGCGGTGGCGGCCCGCAAGCAGGTGCAGGCCGCGAAGCGCAACGTGAAGAAGGCCAGCGCCGGCGCCCCAACGCGCCGGGAACTCAGCCATAGGCTCGAGGACGGCTTCCTTGGAAGGACACCGATGAGAAGGGATCATTCGATGACCACACCCCCCGTGGAGTTGCAACACCCGGTGCCTCCGGGTCCCGGTCCCGACCCAGTACCGCCGGTGCCTCCGGTGCCGCCGGGCCCGGGACCCGTTCCCGGAGAACCGCAACCACCGGCGCCCATCCCACCGGTACCGGGTCCGGGCCCCGACCCGTGGCCGCCGTACCCCACGCCACCGCAACCCGCCCCATCCCCCAGATAACTGGGGAGGCCGCCGGGGGCTCGAACGACCATCGGAAGGTCTGCAAAACCAGCACATCCGCGCGCCCAAGCCGGTCCATCACGACCGCGCCTGCAACGGTTCACGCGAACGGCAGCAAGCAGGACGGGCTGCCGCTGGCGGAGACCGTGGGCCACAACGATGAGGACCTCGACCGGATGGCTCTCGGGCCGGTCGAGGAAGTTCCATGGGCCCCATGTGCTGGTGGTCATCGCTGCTCCTTCGTCGAAATCGCCGGAGTTATGACTGGTACCCGGGCCGCACGGGTCAAACATCCTCCCGTCCCGCACCGTGGCAGGGGAACGCCAATCGGCTGGGGTTGCACGGTTGGTCGGAGCGAGGCATGGTTGAGGGCGGTCCCGGCGGCCACGTTCGCGTGGTTGTGCCGGGATCACCAGTGCGGCCGCGGGGTCTCCAGGCCGCAGGCAGCGCAGGAGGCACGCGTGGGAGAACCGGGCGACGTGATCCAACCAGCTGTTGACCAGTTCCGGCAGGGAGATTCGCACCACGCGGTGGTCGACCTGGCGGGTGTTTCGGCCAGCGAGGTGGCGCTGCGGATCGACGACCGGGACGTCGTCATCCAGGCCGATCGCCCGACCGTGACGGCGTCGGCAGACGACATCATCCTCGCCGAGCGTCCGAGTGGCCGCTTCGAACGCCGACTCCGGCTACCCCCCGACGTGGACCTTTCCACGCTCACAGCGGACTGCACCGACGACGTCCTTCACCTCGCGGTAGGTGTCGTGAACACTGACGGGTCACCGGCCGGGGACCAACGACCGGTCGACGTCGGCAGCGGGCAGCGACTGGCCTCCGTGGACGCCAGCGAGAAGAAGACCTGAAACGAAAGCCGTCAGCGTGACTGGTGTCCGGATGGCCCCGCGAGCCGCGTCGCGGTGGACACGTTCCCGGAAGGGATATGGCGACTTACGGGAACGACAGTGGACCGTCACCGCGTGTGACCTTCAGCGGTAAGTGGCGCAGTTCTCACAGCGCACCGCGTAGCTCTGCGGGCGCGGGGATCTGGGCAAGGCCTCCCGATGATGGCAGCCGGTTCTCGGACCGTGCCGTCCGGGCCGCCCGTCGGCGGCGCTGCCGGGGACACGTGCCGGGTGCGAGCGGCAGACCCGCTCGATGAACGGTGCGACCTTCACCGTCTGCAGTTCAGGGTCGAAGGCTGGGCTGTGCGCACCAGCCCGTACGCCGACACCACTGCGACACGTTTGGGTCGCCACGGCGAGGTAGCCGGTTGATGTGAGGGCGGCGCACCCGGGCGGCCGGGTTGTGGGTTCACGGATCGCCTATGATCGCCTGAGAGCCTCAGGGTGACCGGCCGGCACCATGCAAGGCCGGGATGCTTGCAGTGGGAGGTCTCGGAGCCCAGGCGGTACCCGGTCCGTGATCCGGTTACTTGAGGGTCCGGCCCAACCGCGTTCCACCGTCCCGTTTCGCCCGACGGTGCGGCGTAAGCGTCAACGGTTCGAACGACCGAGAAGGAGCCACGCAATGGCGACGAAAAACACCGCAACGTTGAGCAGGCTGGGCGCTACTGGTCAGACAGTCGCGGACCCCGCTGAGGACATCCGTGGCAGGAGAGTAAAGGACAAGGACGGAGACGACATCGGGAAGGTGGCTGACCTGTTGATCGACGACCAGGACCGCAAGGTGCGTTTCCTGCGAGTGGAGCACGGGGGGATCCTCGGTTTCGGCGCCACCGCATCGTTCATCCCCGTCGACGCCATCAGCCGGATCACCGATGACGACGTCTACATCACCCAGCCCCGCCAGCATGTGGCTGACGCACCCGGCTACGACCCTGACCTCGAGGACGAGATGGACTACTACGGCAATATCTACGGTTACTACGGTTACATGCCGTTCTGGGGCGGCGGCTACATCTACCCGACCTATCCCCACTACCGGTAGCTTGCCCGGGCATCGTCGGCGGACCAAGTCCATCGCGTGACGCCAGGCTCAACGTCGCGCTGCTGTCAATGCACCTTCGGATCGAACACCGCGTCTCAGACCCCGAAGCCGCCCGCAGCACCCTCGTCATCGGCGCCACATAACCCCGAAAGAAGACCGCCACTTACGGCCTAAGGTCACAGGCATGCTCCCGGCGTCAGTCCGCAGTCCGCGCCGGCCGTATTTGGAGACAGTGCCCCTTGAGACCGCTGTTCGAGTGAGTATCTGCTTGCCTCCGGCGCTATTGTTCGCGCCCGTGTTCGAACGAGTTCGTGTCTGGGTCGGACCTGCAGCTGCTGCGCGCGGTCGCCGCCGGCCAGGTGCATCTGACCGCGGCCGCGCGGCCGATCAGCATGCCGCGGGGCCGGCAGCTGCTGGGCAAGGCGGTGCCCTTCCGATGCCGACGCCGGCGCGTTTGCGGTCGAGTCGATCCGCCGCGCGAGCCAGACCGTCACCTCCAACAAGGCCTTCGGATGGTGGGGCGAGGAGCGGCAACCACAGCAGAGCAGGACGGAACCCTCCCCTGGGAGGCAACGAACCCATCCGGTCGCGCTGAGCTACTCCCCCACGCCAGAGGGAATCGCGTCGGTCAAATGCCGGCTAGGAAGACCGCGCTCAGCCAGGCGGCGTGATGAGCATCGAGACTCGCGGCGAGGCCGGGCGTGTC
>DATCQG010000237.1:0-1569 GCA_036569625.1 Dermatophilaceae bacterium
CTCCCAGGCGCATCACCCAGCTGAACGTCTTGTCCGAGACGGAGGGGCTCCGTCGGTCTTGCTTCATCTTCACACCAGTTCCTCGCACGACCGCCCGATACGCCCTGGCAGCAGGCGCGGCACCTAAGCGGGGAGGCAGTAAGCCTCCTTGACCATCGTGTCTGTCATGGAGGGGAGATCCCATCCGTCGCACGGTAGATTTCCGATATAGGCCCATCTGGACCCTGCTGAAAGCCTCTACCGTGCGGGTGCCACGAGAGTCCCGCCAAGGCAGGACTCGGTGGGCAGTGAAACCTGGGCCGCCAGGGGGATCGCGTTGATCGGACCGCCTACGGCCTGGAGGAGTCTCTCGAGCCCGGTTGCATCCGGTGCGACCGATGGACCGCGGGTCACGACCGTGCTGACGTCGATCAGGACAGCCTGTGGGGCGAGCGAGGTGAGGTCGACCTGCCGCAGCTGCTCGCCCAGCTCGTAGATCACGACTGTGGGGCCGAAGGCCAGTGCCGACGTGACGGCCGCGAGGTCATGACCTGGGGCAACCCTCGCCTCGACACCACTGTGGACGCGCAGATACTTCGCGATCCCCATACCGAGCAGCTCGTGCTCGTAGAGGATCACGACGGATCGCTTCGCCTCACTCATCGCCCTGGTCCCCTTCTGGATGGCACCGTGTCTGGATGGCACGTGCTCCATCAGTTCGACCCTAGCCACGATGCGTGCGCCCCGACCATCCCCGAACCGGCACATTGCCGGACTGAACACCCTCTATCGGGATACCGGCCAAAGCGGCACAAGCATGTGCCTTAGCACTAGTCAGTCCTCGTCCGGTGCGCGCCCCAGGCCTTGCCGCACGATGTATGCCGCTGCCTGGATCCGGTTCTCCATGTGCAGCTTCTCGAGGGCGTTGTGGACGTGGTTCTTCACGGTGCCCTCGGTGATCGAGAGCCGCTTGCCGATCTCCTTGTTGCTCAGGCCCTCGGCGACCAGCCGCAGGATCTCGAGCTCGCGGCGGGTGACCACCGGGCCCTGCTCGGGCGCCGACAACGAACTGCGCTTCGTGGCCCCGCTCTTGATCTCGTCCAAGAGCCGGCCGGCGATGGCCGGTGAGAGGGGTGTCTCGTTGCGCATGACCGACCGGATCATGTCGTAGAGCTGTTCGGGTCGAAGGTCCTTCAGGAGGTACCCGTGGGCCCCGTACCGGATGGCGTCAAAGACATGGTCGTCGGCCTCGGACACGGTGAGCATGATGACCTTGACGGCTGGCAGCTGCTCGCGGATGAGGCGGGTCGCCTCAACCCCATCCATGACCGGCATCTCGACGTCCATCACGACCAGGTCGGGGACCAGCGCATGCGCTTTCTCCACGGCGTCCAGACCGTTCTCGGCCTCGCCGACGACCACCATGTCATCCAGGTCAGCGAGCAGCGAGGCGATCGCCCCACGGAAGAGCGGCTGGTCGTCAACCAGAAGGATGCGGATCGGTTCGTGCTCCTGCACTTGTCACCTCGACGAGAGTTGGCCTTGGATGTGATCGCTCGGGGACGCCCGCGATGACACGCGTTCCGCGCC